>DAIMGD010000135.1:0-6623 GCA_036724165.1 Rhodanobacter sp. | reverse complement strand
AATCGAAGGCTACGACGTGCGCCCGGAAACCCGCGAGCAGGTCGAATCGCTGGGCGCGAAATTCATCGAACTCGGCGTCAGTGCGGCCGGCAGCGGTGGCTATGCACGTGAACTGTCCGCAGAAGAACGCGCCGCGCAGCAGCAGGCGCTGGCCGAGCATCTGAAATCGATCGACGTGGTCGTCACCACCGCGGCGGTGCCGGGCCGGCCGGCACCGAAGATCCTCACGGCAGCGATGGTCGAAGGCATGAAGCCGGGCGCGCTGATCGTCGACCTGGCCGCCGAGGGCGGCGGCAACTGCGAGCTGACCCGGCCGGGCGAGCGGGTCGAGCATGGCGGCGTGGTGATACTCGGCCCGCTGAACCTGCCGGCCGGCGCACCGCTGCACGCGTCGGAAATGTATGCGCGCAACGTCTACAACTTCATCGAGCTGCTGGTTCGCGATGATGCGTTGAAGCCGGACTTCGACGATGAGCTGATCGCCAGGAGCTGTCTCAGCCACGCCGGCGAGGTTCGCTTCAGCGCCTGATCGGCCGAAGCACGGCGCCCCGCGCGAGGCGGGCGCCGGGGACGGAATCAGGGGTGGCCACGACCCGCTGCCGGGCCTGCATTGCCGCTGTGCCGGAGCCAGCGCATGCGCTGGCCGGGTGGAATGGCATGCCACTGATCGAGCAGCTGCTCGCGTTGCTTCGGCGGCAGTTGCTGGAAATGTTCGAAGGCGGCGTGCAGTTTCGCGCGCTCCTCCGGCGGCAGTTTGTGGAATTCCTGCACGTTGGCGCGGGTCTGCTTGCGCTGCTCCGGGGTCATCTGCTGCCAGCGGGCAATCCGTTGACGGACTTCCTCGCGCCTCTCTGGCGGCAGCGTGACCCAGTGCTCGGCCTTCCTCAGCATGTTGGCCTGCCGGCGTGGCGGCAGGCTGTCCCATTTTTGCGCCAGCGGCGAAAGCATGTCGCGCTGCGCCGGATCAAGACTGCGCCACGGGCGTGCCGGCGGCGCCGGCATGTCACGCCCAGCCGGCGGCATGTCCTGCGCACGCAGGGGTGCTGCCATCGCACTGCCAAGCAGCGCGGCCAGCAGCAAGGGTAGCAAGGGGAGCGATCGGGTCATCAACGGTTGGCCGGTTGGCGGCTGGTATCGGTGTCGTTGGCGGCCAGCCAGCCGTAGAAATCGAGATCCTGATAAAGGTTCGGGTCGGTCTTGTCGGCGTCCGGCGGCAGCTCGTTATCCAGGTCAACGCCTGCCGGCTCGGACACGCCGGCAGCCTGACCCGATGCGGTGGTCGTGTGGCGCGGCAACGGTTGCCAGATCATCAGTGCCGCCAGCGCAAGCACGGCGAAGGCGCCGGTTGGAATCAGCCAGCGGGTGTGCTGGTGCCGCGGGGTATGGGCCGTTGCCAGTGCCCGCCGTCGTGCTGCGCGCAAGCGGCCGGCAGTGAGCGGATCGATATGCTGGCAGGCTTCGCGATAGAGCTCGCGGGCGCGCTGTTCGAGATGTTTGTCGGGCGAGTTCATCGCCAGTCCTCCAGTTGATCGCGCAGATGATGCATCGCGCGTGACAGATGGGTTTTCACGCTGCCCTGGGAGCAGCCCATGGCTTGTGCGGTTTCCGCCACGTCCAGCCCCTCCAGCATGCGCAGCATGAACGCTTCGCGCTGGCGCTGTGGCAGCTGCCTGACCGCGCTGGCCATGTCCGCATACGACTGCACGTCGTGCAGCCGATCGAGCGGGCCGGGACCGTGATCGGCCGGCTCCCACATCGGCAGCTCGTCGCCGGCGTCATCACGGCCACCACCGAGCCAGCCCACCACGATCGAGCGCACCTTGCGGCGGCGCTGCAGATCGACGATGCGCCGACGCAAGATGCCCCAGAACAGCGGCGGCCATTCCGCGGCAGGTTTGTCGCGATAGTGCTTGACCAGCCGCAGCATCGCGTCCTGCACCGCATCCATGGCGTCCTCGCGCTGGCGCAGCTGCATTTCGGCCATGCGGAAAGCACGTCGTTCCACCTGCGCCAGGAATGCATCCAGCGTGGCCGGTGTTTCGCGCGCGTCTTCGCCCAGCAGTTCCGTCTCCAGGGTGCTGACCATGCTGTTCATGGCCGCATCATCGACATCGTCAGGTGGCGCATCCTCGGGCTCCAGCGGTTCGACTCCCGTATTCAACGCGGCAGGCTCGCACGGGTTGACTGGCACCCGTATGATGCAAACACAATTGAGTCTTGGCGGGGTGGGGTCATGATCGACGGGTTCCTGGCGCTGTACATCTTCATGCTGGCCGCATTTACCGGCTATGAAATCATCGCGCGGGTGCCGGTGATCCTGCACACGCCACTGATGTCCGGCTCCAACTTCGTGCACGGTATTGTGCTGGTTGGCGCGATGATCGCGCTAGGCCACGCGCAGACGCCGTTCGAGATGACCATCGGTTTCATCGGCGTGCTGCTCGGCGCCGGCAATGCCGCCGGCGGCTACGTGGTCACCGAGCGGATGCTGGAGATGTTCAAGTCCAGCAAGCCGGAAGCCGGCAAGGGGAATCACTGATGAGCTGGCTGCCCGATCCAATCAGGGATGACCTGATCAAGGCCTGTTATTTCCTCGCCGCGCTGCTGTTCATCCTGGGTCTGAAACGCATGAGCTCGCCGCGCACCGCGCGCGGCGGCATCGTGTGGGCCGGTTACGGCATGCTGCTGGCGGTGCTGGCCACGTTCTTCCTGCCGGACATGCAGAACCGCGGCCTGATCATCGCCGCCGTGCTGATCGGCGTCAGCGCGGCGTGGTGGAGCGGCAGGCGCGTGGCGATGACCGCGATGCCGCAGATGGTGGCGCTGTACAACGGCATGGGCGGCGGCGCGGCGGCGGCGATCGGCGCGGTCGAGCTGATCGGCTACGTGCGCCACCTGGCGTTGCTGTACCCGCCGGGCATTCCGGATACCTCGCCGCTGCGGCCGGAGAGCTGGGCGATCAATGCGCTGCCGCCGATGCCGGCGATCGTATCGTTGAGCCCGATCGAGCTGACCCTGGGCGTGCTCGGTGCGCTGATCGGCGCGGTGAGTTTCTCCGGCTCGCTGATCGCGTTCGCCAAGCTGCAGGGCTGGCTCGACAAGCGTTTCGTGTTTCCGGGCCAGCGCGTGGTCAACCTGCTGCTGCTGGCGGCAGCCGTGGTGGCCGGCATCCTGCTGATCTGCGGCCATGCCAGCTTGCCGCTGATCGTGGTGTTCTTCGTGCTGGCGCTGTTGTTCGGGCTGATGATGACGCTGCCGATCGGCGGCGCCGACATGCCGGTGGTGATCTCGCTGTACAACGCGTTCACCGGGCTGGCGGTGGCGTTCGAGGGTTTCGTGCTGGGCAACGAGGCGATGATCATCGCCGGTATGGTGGTCGGCGCGGCCGGCACCTTGCTGACCCAGCTGATGGCCAAGGCGATGAACCGTTCGATCGGCAACGTGCTGTTCGGCAGCTTTGGCGCCGCCGCCGGTGCTGAAGCGCAATCCATCGACGGTGCGCAGAAGCCGATCGACGCGGCCGACGCGGCGGTGATGATGGCCTACGCCGAGCGCGTGGTGATCGTGCCCGGCTATGGCATGGCGGTGGCGCAGGCGCAGCACAAGGTGTGGGAGTTCGCCAAGCTGCTGATCGAGCGCGGGGTGAAGGTGAAGTTCGCGATCCATCCGGTGGCCGGGCGCATGCCCGGTCACATGAACGTGCTGCTGGCCGAGGCCGGCGTGCCGTATGACCTGATCGCCGACATGGACGATATCAATCCGGAATTCCCGAACGTCGATGTGGCGCTGGTGATCGGCGCCAACGACGTGGTCAATCCGCTTGCCAAGACCGATCCGGCCTCGCCGATCTACGGCATGCCGATCCTGGATGTCGGCAACGCGAAACACGTGATCGTGGTCAAGCGCGGCAAGGGCACCGGTTTTGCCGGCATCGAGAATGCGCTGTTCTATGCCGACAACGCGCGCATGCTCTATGGCGATGGCCAGGCGGCGGCCGGGCAATTGGTATCCGAGCTGAAGACGCTCGACAGCTGAGCGGCTGTCGCGCTGCGATCAAGGTTTCCGCGCCGGACGCCAGGCCAGCCATGCGGCCAGCAGCATGGCCAGGATCGTCCAGGCCAGATCTGTCGGCGCCAGCGACAGCCGGGCCAGTTCCCATAACATGCGCGCACCGGCCGTGCGCAAGGCATCGATCAGGCCCATGCCCATGCTGCCGGCGATCAGCATGCCGGCAATCAGCATGTTGACGTAGATCGCCGCCAGCGCCGTTGCCAGTGCCGCCAGCAGCGCGGCACCGCGTCCGGGCCGGCGCACGCCACCGCGGATTGTCCAGGCAAGCAGTGCCCCGATCGGCAGTGCCAGCCACGGCAACGGATGCCGCATGTACAGCGTCGCGACCATCCAGACCGCGCCAGCGGCCAGCCCCAGCATGACGGCGCAGAACACGGCGAACAGCAGCAAGCACAGCGCACGCACGCTCATGGGCGACCACATCGTGAAGCGGGCATCGGCATGCGTTTGTCCATCGGGCAAAGTGGTCATCATAACGTGGCGCCGCCTCGCTGCTGAGCCGACCCTATCTGGCTGTTCCCTTGAGTTCGACACTTGCGACCTGATCTGGAACAGGCGGACCCGCCCGGCGGGCGGCATAATGGACAACCTGGGTTCGATACATGGTCGTACCCATCACGATGCGGATGTGGCGTTGGTATGAGTGGTTTCAGTCTGAGCAGCGAACCTTTCACCCTGTTGCGCGATTGCAGCGCCGTGATGGTGCCGCAAGGTGACGCGGTGAGCTTGCCGGCCGGCCAGATTGGCTACATCACCCAGGCGCTGGGCGGCAGCTTCACGGTGTACGTGGACGGCAACCTGTTCCGCATCGCCGGCAAGGATGCCGATGCGCTGGGCAAGGAGCCGCCCGCCCCGATCGAAGTGGCCGCCGATGCCACCGACGCCGATGTCGAAAAGCTGGCCTGGGACCAGCTGCGCACCGTGTTCGATCCGGAAATCCCGGTCAACGTGGTCGAGCTGGGGCTGGTCTACGACCTCAGCCTGGAACAGACCGAATCCGGCCAGCGCAAGGTCTACGTCAAGCTCACGCTGACCGCGCCGGGCTGCGGCATGGGCGACATCCTGGTCGACGACGCGCGCACCAAGCTGGAAATGATCCCCACGATCAGCGAGGCGGATGTGGATCTGGTGTTCGATCCACCGTGGAGCCACTCGATGATGTCCGACGCGGCCAAACTCGAAACCGGCATGCTCTGAATCCCGCGGCACGGGCGCGCGGCAAGTGGACGCCAGCATGACCGGCTTCCGTATCTTCCTGCGATCCTGCAGCGCTCGCGCTGAATGGATGACTTCCGCAAGATCTTGACGGTCGTCGGCGCGATGCACGAGCAGCCTTGATAAAAGCGGCGCCGACAATGAGACCACGAGCCATTCTTCTGCGCAGATGTCCGACATGTGACTGCGATCACTGGGCGTAGGAAAAAGTCGTGTTGTTTCGCGACGTCGCAAGTAATAGCGTGTTGAGATTCGTCACCGGGGAAGTTGACGAATGATCCTTTGGCGGCGCGATTGCCGTCTTGCAGCTACGCGTCCACGCGCTGCCCTCGCAGGGAATGCCAGGGGGAAGGCAGCCGGTCCGGACGTATTTTGGGATCGCCAGACAGCTCATGAATATGGCGCCGTGCCACGCACGGCAAATCTTGCATGGGGTCCACGGGGCCGCATCGGGTCCGTTTGTCCCGAAATATTGTCTAGGAGTTTTTCAATGCCCAATCATTTTCGTCTGAAACTGCTGGTTGCCGCGATCGGCATGGTTACGGCGTCGGTAGCGACAGCCGCCACCACGCAGAGCCTGCATGCGCAGAACCTCGGTGCGGTGCCGGTCAACACGCTGGCGGCCCATCTGAATCTGGGACCGGACATGTCGCTGGTGCCGCGCAGCTCGGTGGCGCTGGCCGGTGGCCAGAAGGTCGTGCGCCAGCAGCAGCTGTTCCGCGGCGTGCCGGTCTACGGTCGCAGCATCGCGGTGGTGCAGGATGCGCAGGGCAACGCGCTGCGTGCCACCGGTGAGCTGTTGCAGAACGCCCAACTGGACCTGGCTTCGGTGACCCCGAAACTGGGTCGGGTCGCTGCCATCGCCGCGCTCAAGGGACACGCGCATACCATGCTGGTCGGCGGCGCCACGATGAACAACCAGCTGGCGGACCTGTATGTGTATGCGGAAGACAGCGGCCGCGCCCGGCTGGTCTATCTGGTGTCCTACTTCGTCAACAGCGTGAATCCGACCCGCCCGACCGCGATCATCGATGCCAACACCGGCGCGGTGATCAAGAGCTGGGACGGCCTGACCGATGCATCGGCCACGGGTCCGGGCGGCAATCAGAAGACCGGTCAATACACCTATGGCACCGACTACGCCGCGCTCGACGTCACCCAGTCGGGTACGACCTGCACGCTGGTCAACACCAACGTCAAGACCTACAACCTCAACCATGCCACCAGCGGTGGTGCGGTGGTCAGCTTCACCTGTCCGAACAGCAACACCGATGCGATCAACGGCGCCTATTCGCCGGTCAATGACGCGCACCATTTCGGTGGCGTCGTGCATGACA
>DAIMGD010000134.1:0-6653 GCA_036724165.1 Rhodanobacter sp. | reverse complement strand
GGGCCTGGCCAGCGCGCGCATCAACGTGGCCAGCAGCGAGCTGGCCGGCGCGCTGCGGGCGACCCGTGCGCAGGCGATCGTGCGCGGGCAGGAACAGAACTTCGACATCGACACGCACGCCAATACCTACCGCAACGTGAAGCAGCAGGACGTGCGCCTGCCGAAGGGCCTGCAGCTGAGCGTCACCAGCGCCAGGGATGACCAGCCGAACGATCACACCGGGCGCATCCGCTTTTTCCCCGACGGCAGCTCCACCGGCGGCCGCATCACCTTGCAGAGCGGGAAGCGGCAGTGGCACGTCAACGTGTCCTGGCTGACCGGCGAAGTGCGCGTGGTCGACACGCTGGCGACGCGATGAAGCGGTTGCCCGCCCGATCGTTGCATGCGGGACGGCAGCAGGGCTTCAGCCTGCTCGAAGTGATCGCGGCGATCATGCTGCTGGCGATCGCGTTCGCCGCGCTGATGAAGGTGGCGGGCAGTTCGCTCAGCCTGACCCAGAATGCGGCCGCACACAGCGAGGCGGCGCTGCGCGCGCGCAGCCTGCTCGACAGCGCCTTCGTGGGCGAACCGCTCAAGCTGGGCAGCAGCTCCGGCCAGTTCAACTCCCGCTTCCGCTGGCAGTTGAACGTGAGCCCGTCGAACCTGGCCGGCAACCCGCCGCCGAATGCGCCGATGCATCTGTACCAACTGGACCTGGACGTGTCGTGGGGGCCGCCCGGGCATCCGCGCTCAGCCCACTTCCGCACCCTGCGGCTGTCCGGCCAGGACGTGGCCAATGGTTCCGATGCGCAGGCCGCGCCATGAATCCGCTGACGATCAAGCGGTCCGCTGGTTTCACCCTGCTGGAGGTGCTCGCTTCGCTGGTGCTGCTGGCGTTGCTGCTGATCGGGGTGTATTCGGGCCTGCGCACCGCCACCCACAGCGTGCGATCGGGCACCGCCGCGGTCGCGCGGATCGACCAGATCCGTTCCGCGCAGCAGTTTCTGCAACGCGAGCTGGCGCAGAGCATGGCCCAGCCGATCAGCCACAACGATCGCGGCGAGAACATCTATTTCGTCGGCAGTGCGCGCGAGATGCGCTACGTGGCGCCGCTGCCCGGCTACCTCGGCAAGCTCGGACCGCAATTGCAGAGCCTGCGGCTGGTCGATGACGGCCATGGCGATAGCCAACTGGTGCTGAGCCTCGCCTTGCTGCCGCCGGACGGCCAGCCGCCGCGGCCGCTGGGTGATCCGCAGGTGCTGCTCGATCACATCAAGGACGGCAGCTTCAGCTATCGCGGCGTCGATGCGCTTGGCCAGGCCGTGCCATGGGCCGCCGCCTGGGCGGATGGCCGGCTGCTGCCACAACTGGTACGCATCGACCTGCAACTGCATGGCAACTATGACTGGCCGCAGTTGCAGGTACCGCTGCGGGTCAATCCGCTGAGCAGTGGCGTACCCAGCGGCTTGCAGCCGCTGAACCCCGGCGGGAGCGCGCGATGAGGCAGCCGGCACTGATCTCACGATCCGGCCAGCGCGGCGTGGCGCTGCTGCTGGTGTTGTGGGCATGCACGCTGCTGGCGATCCTGCTCGGCGGCTATGCCGCGCTGTCGCGCACCGAAGGCTTGCAGGCGCGTTACCAGTTTGCGCAGACCCAGGCGCATTACGCGGCGGAGGCTGGCGTGATGCGCGCGTTTTATGGCCTGCAGGATCCCGTGGCCAAGCAACGCTGGATCGGCGACGGGCGCACCTATTCGTTCAAGTACGACGATGCCACGATCAGGGTTTCGGCGATCGGCGAAGGTGGCAAGGTGGATATCAACGCCGCCTCGCCGGAAGTGCTGCAGGGGCTTTTTCAGGCTGCCGGGACGGCGCCGGCGGCGGCCAAGGCACTGGCGGCCAACGTGGTGGACTGGCGCAGCGCGCCCGGGGTGGTCGGTGATCTCGCCACGCGTCGCGCCGCGTATGCGGCAGCCAAGCGCGATTACGGCCCGCGCAACGCCCCGTTCGCCAGTGTCGAGGAATTGCAGATGGTGCTCGGCATGACCCCGGCGTTGTATCGCCAGGTGGCGCCGGTCATCACGATCTGGTCGGGCAACCCCTCGCCGGATCCGAACACGGCACCGCCGCTGGCGCTGGCCGCCATTCCGGGGATGACCCCGCAACAGGAAGCGGCGATCGCCGCCGCACGACTGAAGAATGCCAGCGACCCCAGTCTGGTTCTCAACAACGGAACAACGCATAGTATCCGGTCGGAGGCCACGCTGGCCGACGGCACGCGCGCCGTGTTGCGCGTCACCATGCGCCTGCAGGCCGGGCAGTCTGGTGCACAACCGTATATGGTGCTGCGCTGGCAGGAGGGAGACGGGGAATGAGTACGGCAACGCAGTCGCTGCAGCCACTGGTGGATCGGGTACGCCGCAGCTGGCGTGCTTCGCCATTGCCGGGTTTCCTGGCGTGGTGGGGTAGCGAGTTGCGCGCTCTGCTGCCGCTGCGCTGGCGCGGCTGGTTCCGCACCGGTGCGGACTGGTATCTGCTGCAGCGCGACGGCAGCCAATGGACGCTGCGCCGCAGCGGGCATGACGAAGCGCTGGCACGCTGGGATGACGAAGCCGATGCACGCATGCAGCAGGCGACGCTCGGCGGTGCACTGAAGCACGTGGATCGCGAGGATCTGCGGCTGGCCCTGCTGCTGCCGGTCGACGCGGTGTTGCGGCGCGCGCTGGCGTTGCCGCTGGCCGCCCGCCACAACCTGTTGCAGGTGGTGGCGTTCGAGATGGACCGACAGACTCCCTTCAGCGTGGCCCAGGTGTATTACGCCGCCCGCGAATTGCCGTCATCCGCGGGCGCCGGGCGCTTCAACGCCGAACTGGTCGCGGTGACCCGTGGCACGCTGGATCCGCTGCTGGCGCGCCTGCGCGCGCTGGGCATCGCGATCGACGCGGTGGATCTGGCGGTCGGCGATGATCGCCTCGGCATCAACCTGTTGCCGGTGGAGCAGGCGCCCCGCCACCGGCGTCCACGCCTGCGTCTGAATCTGGCGCTGGCGGCGGGCTGCGTGCTATTGCTGTTGCTGGCGCTGGGGCAATGGCTGCATAACCGGCAGACGGTGCTGGCGCAGATGCAGGCCCAGGTCGACAGCATGCGCGGCGAGGCGCAGCAGGTCGCCTCGCTGCGTCAGCAATTGCAGGACAATGCCGGCGCCGCCGGTTTTCTGGCCCGGCGCAAGAAGAACACCATCGCCATGCTCAGCCTGCTGGCCGACATCACCCAGCGCTTGCCCGACAGTGCGTGGCTCGAACGCTTCAGCGTCGACAACACCGGCCAGGTAGGCATGCAGGGGCAGAGCAAACAGGCAGCGATGCTGCTCGACGCGCTGAAGGATTCACACTCGATCACCGATGCCAGCTTCCAGGGCAGCATCCAGCCTGATCCAGCCACCGGCAAGGAGCGTTTCTACCTGACCGCGCAATTGCAGCGGCCGGCATCGGGCAAGCCGAAGAACGCAGCGGCTGGCGGAGGTACGCCATGAAGATGCTCAGGTTGAATCCGCGTCAAAGCCGGCTCGCGGCGATCGGCTTGCTGCTGCTGGCGCTGCTGCTGGCGTATTACCTGCTGCTGCATTGGTGGTTCGTGGCGCCGTTGAAGCAGATCCGCGCCGAGATGGGCGACCTGCGCGACACGCAGAGCCGCTATGCGGCTGCGGTGGCGGAGAAACCGGCACTTGAGCAGCGCATCGCCGCGCTCGGCGCGGGGCAGGCAGCCAGCAGTGCATTTCTGGCAGAGGATGACCCGAACACGGCGACGGCCGATCTGATGCAGCGCGTGGTCGATGTCGTCGGCACCAGAACCCAGGGCGGCAGTTGCGTGGTCAGCCAGAAAATGCCGATGCCGGCGGTGCCGGCAACGCCCAGCGAGCCGTATCGCAAGGCGGCGGTAAGCATCAGCCTGAGCTGCGACATCGAGCCGCTGGCGGCGGTGTTGCAGGCGCTGGAACAGGGCACGCCGTATCTGTTCATCGATGATCTCAGCATCTATCGCAACCCGGTGGCGACGCAGCAGAACCTCGCCGCACCGCTGGAAGTACAGTTCACGTTGTCCGGCTATGTGCGTCCGTCGCACGGCGCGCCCGCACCACCCCGCGACGGCCGCTCCGGTGCCGTCACCGTCGGCGAAGGAGCGGGACTGTGAATGCCGCCAATCAGCGCCGACTGACCCCCGTGCTGGCAGTGATCGTGCTGCTGCTTGGCGCACTGTTCCTGTTGCTGCTGAGCGGTGTCGGCCGCAAGCTGCACTGGGCGGCATCCCGCGCCCCGGCACCGCTGCCGCCAGCCAGCGACCTGACCGATCTGCCCAGGGCGCTGCCGCTGGCGCAGTTCGCGCTGGTCTGGCAGAAACCCCTGTTCAGCCCCGATCGCAAGCCGATCGCGCATGCTGTCGACGGTGGCAGCAACCTCGGCGACCTTGAACTGACCGGCATCATTCTCACCCCGAAGTTGCGCATGGTGTTGCTGCACGACAAGAATGGCGACCGCCAGTTGCGCCTGCACGAAGGCGAGGCCCTGCCTGAAGGCAGCGTGACCCTGGTGGAAATCCGGCCACGTTCGGCGTTGTTTGATTCGTCCGCCGGACGCAGCGAATTGAAATTGCCGGCGGGAGCTCCCTTTGATGACAAGAAGACGGACGATGGTGCTCCTCAGGCCCCCGGCGACGCGACCGTGCGTGCGGTACCCGGAGGTGCGGGCGTCCGCAAAGAGCACCCCGGGCTGGGTGCGCAGCGAGAGCATGAGCGCCGCTCCGGCGACGGCCATGGCACGATGACGCCACCGCAGCCGGCATCGGAAGATCATTCACCCGCATCGTTTCTCGAGCGGGCAAGAGAAAACGCACAGAGACGTCGTGCCGCACGCGCCGCTGCGAGTCACTAAGGAGTAGTTGATCCATGTTCCGCAAGCTCACTCAGCAAGTCCTGCGCAGCGGCACGCTCGCCATCGCCGTGTGGCTGGCCGGCTGCGCCAGCCTGCCGCACCCGCATGACAACGGTGCGCTGCAGCGCGAAGCCATGGCCGGCACGCAGAATCCGGCGCCGTTGCCGTTGCCGCTGAACAATGGCATCACCACGGGCAGCGAAGTCAGCACGAAACCCGAGATCAGCCAGGGCAGCGGCCAGTTCATCCATCCCACCGCGCTGAGCACGCCGCGTCAGGCGGCCACCGGCGATGGCGCGGTGACGTTCAATTTCGAGAACCAGCCGGTGCAGGCGGTGGTCAAGGCGATCCTCGGCGACCTGCTCAAACAGAATTACACGATCGTGCCCGGGGTGCAGGGCAATATCTCGTTCTCCACTTCCGAGCCGGTGGACTCCAGCCAGGCGCTGCCGATCCTGGAGACCCTGCTGTCGTGGACGCACAACGCGCTGGTCAAGCGCAACGGCGGCTATGTGGTGTTGCCGGAAAAGGACGCGGTGGCCGGCAACCTGGTGCCGAGCCTCGGTGGCAACGCGCCGACGGGCGGCCTGCAGGCGCGGCTGTTCCCGTTGCGCTTCATCTCGGCCACCGAGATGCAGAAACTGATCAAGCCGTTCGTGCGCTCGGATGCCATGCTGCTGGTCGATCCGGCGCGCAACCTGCTGGTGATGTCCGGTACGCCGCAGGAGCTGGCGAATGACCAGAGCATGGTGCGCACGTTCGATGTCGACTGGCTGCGCGGGATGTCGGTTGGCGTGTTCAACCTGCAATATGCCCAGGTCAGCGAACTGATGCCGAAAATGGACGCCATGTTCGGCGTGCACGGCGATACCCCGCTGGCCGGCATGCTGCGCTTCATCCCGATCGAGCGGACCAATGCGCTGGTGGTGATCAGCACGCAGCCGGAATACCTGCAGGAAGTCGGCGACTGGATCACCCGCATCGATCGCGGCGGCGGCAACGAACCGCAGCTGTTTGTCTATGACGTGCGCAATCTCAAGGCGTCGGACCTGGCCAAATACCTGGCGCAGATCTACACCAACGGTGCTGGCAGCGGTGGCGACAGCGGCGGCAAGGTGGGACCGGGATTGAGCTCCGGCACCCTCGGCGGCGCCGACAACGCGAACGGCGGCAGCAGCATGGGCAGCACCGCCGGCAGCTTCGGCAGTTCAGGCGGCTCGACCGGTTCGACCGGCGGCATCGGCGGACTGGGCAGCACGTCCGGTGGCATCGGCGGCAGCGGTGGCATCGGCGGTGCCAGTGGCGAGAGCCGCGATAGCGGTGGCGCTGCCGGTGGCCTGGGCGGAACCTCGTCCGGCCTGGCCAGCAGCGGTCTGGGCGGCAGCAACAGCACGGCTTCCAGTGCATCGAACGACCAGCAGTACACCTCCAGCGATGGCAGCGTGCGGATCGGATCGGTCGACAGCAACAACCAGCTGCTGGTGCGCGCCCGACCGGCGCAGTGGGAAGAGATCAAGGCGGCGATCAAGAAACTCGACAACGTGCCGCTGCAGGTGCAGATCGAGACGCGCATCCTGGAGGTCAGCCTCACCGGCGATTTCCAGTTCGGCGTGCAGTGGTACCTGCAGGGACTGACCGGCAGCACGACCACCACCGACGCCAGCGGCAATCCCGTGATCACTCCCGGCGAACCCTACCGCCATCGCCAGATCGGCCTGGGTCAGGGCGGCAACGCCTACGGCGGCGA
>DAIMGD010000133.1:0-6820 GCA_036724165.1 Rhodanobacter sp. | reverse complement strand
TGGCTGATCCGTGCGCCGGTTGAGCCGCTGCCAGTGCAGCTGACCACGACGACGGTTGCCGGCAGCGGCATGGTTTTCCCATCCACCTCGCGTCAGGTCCCATCTGCCTCATGTCCGATCATGTGATCCTGTTGCACGGCCTGTGGATGCGCGGCTTCGCGCTGTCCATGCTGCACCGGCGGATGATCGAGCAGGGCTTTCGGGTGCATCGCTTCGACTACCTGAGCGTGGCCAATTCGCAGGAGCGCATCCTTGGCCGCCTGCTCAAGCGCATGCAGGAACTGGCTGAGGACGACGTGGCGGTGCATCTGGTCGGCCACAGCCTGGGCGGCCTGCTGGCGCTGCAGGTCTGCCATGAAGAAGGCGAGCTGCCGGACGGCCGCATCGTGTGTCTCGGATCGCCGCTGAAAGGCAGCGCGGCCGCGCGCGGTTTCGCCGGATGGGGCCGCGGCAGCGAGGTGCTGCTCGGGCATAACCGCGAGCTGCTGGAAAAAGGCTTCGAGCAATGGGACGGCCGGCGCGAGGTCGGCATGATCGCCGGGCGCACGCCGATCGGGCTGGGCGCGGTGTTGACGCATATCGAGGGCGAACACGATGGCACCGTGGCGGTGGAGGAAACCCGTTTGCACGGCCTGACCGACCATTGCATGGTGGACACCAATCACACCGGCCTGTTGTTTTCACAGGATGTAGCACGGCAAGTGGCGCGGTTCCTGCGTGAAGGGCATTTCGCGGCGGAACCGGCCTGAACTGCCGGGATTGCACGGCCAATTCGGCGCCGCCGGCATGACGCCGGAAATCAGGTAAAATTGCCCGCTTGTCCATCAGATCCAAGTGCAGGCATTGTCATGGGTAGAGGTCCGACCGTCGAAGGTCGCAAGAATACCGAAGACGCCAAGCGCGCCAAGGTGTTCACCAAGCTGATCCGCGAGATTACCGTGGCGACCCGCGCCGGCGTGGCCGATCCGGCCAGCAATGCGCGCCTGCGCACGGCGATCGACAAGGCGTTGTCGGCGAACATGACCCGGGACACCATCGATCGCGCGGTCAAGCGCGGCTCCGGTGCGGACGGTGGCGCCGACATGCAGGAGCTGCGCTACGAAGGTTATGGCCCGGCGGGGATTGCGCTGATCATCGAATGCTTCACCGACAACCCGGTGCGCACCGTGGCTGACGTGCGCAACGCGCTGAGCAAGCACGGCGGCAACCTGGGCACCAGCGGCTCGGTGGCTTTCCAGTTCAGCCGTTGTGGCGAGCTGGTGTTTGCCACCGGCGGCGACGCGGCGGCGGAAGAGAAAGTGCTGGAGGCGGCGCTGGATGCCGGTGCCGACGACGTGATCAACGAACACGGCGAAAGCGCGGTGCTGTGCACTCCGGAAAATTTCGAAGCGGTGCAGCAGGCACTGATTGCCGCTGGCCTGAGCGCCGCGCATGGCGGCGTGGTGATGCGCCCGAACAATCGTGTCGCGGTGCCCGAGGAGGCGCAGGAGACCCTGCTCGATCTGCTCGAAAAACTCGACGCGCTGGACGATGTCAGCGAAGTTTCGCACAACGCCGCGTTGCCGGCGTGAGACGGGACATGGGGAGTCGGGAATAGGCATCGGACAGGCGTGCCGCGTGCCGGGCCGACGCTTTCCCATCCTGTGAACGAATCAGGCCATTGAAGATACCCACTCCCGTCGTGGACGCCACCACCGCTGCCCGCAGCGTGCGCATCATCGGCATCGATCCCGGCAGCCAGCGCACCGGCGTGGGCATCATCGATGTCGATCATGCGGGCAAATTGACGCATGTATTCCACGCCGCACTGGCGGTGGCGGGCGAGGCCACGTTCCCGCTGCGCCTGAAACGCATCTTTGACGAACTGTGTGACATCATCGCCGCGCATCAGCCGGCCGAGTGCGGGATCGAGCGCGTGTTCATGGCGCGCAATCCCGATTCGGCATTGAAGCTGGGGCAGGCACGAGGCGCCGCGATTTGTGCGGTGGTCAGTCGGGGGATCGTGGTGCACGAATACGCAGCAACCGAAGTGAAGCAGTCCGTGGTGGGTAGCGGCCGCAGCGACAAGACCCAGGTACAGCACATGATCGGCATCCTGCTCGGGCTCAAGGGCCCGCTGCAGGCCGATGCCGCCGATGCCCTGGCGATCGCGGTGACGCATGCGCATACCCGCGCCAGTCTTGAGCGGGTCGGCATTCCGCGCTCGGCCTGGAGGCGCCGCCGATGAAGGCGGTGTCGATGAAACAAGCAGGGAGACGCCGCCGATGATCGGCCGGCTGCGTGGCACGCTGGTTTCCAAGCAGCCGCCCTGGCTGCTGGTCGAAGTCGGTGGCGTCGGCTATGAAATCCAGGCGCCGATGTCGACGATCTACGACCTGCCGGGCATCGGCAGGGAAGTGATCCTGCTCACCCACTACGCGGTGAAGGAGGATGGCGCGGCGCTGTACGGTTTTCTGCATGAAGCCGAGCGCGAGCTGTTCCGCAGCCTGCAGAAGGTCAGCGGGATCGGCGCGAAGATCGCGCTGGCGGTGCTGTCCGGCGTGTCGACCGACCACTTTGCACGGCTGGTGCATGCCGGTGACGTGGTCGCGCTGACCAAGATCCCCGGCATCGGCAAGAAGACCGCCGAGCGCATCGTGGTGGAGTTGCGCGACCGCCTCGATGGACTGTCCAGCCTGCCCGGTGCGTCGATGCACGGTGCTGGCGCGCCGCTGGATGCGGCCGGCGAAGCCACCGTGGCGCTGCAGCAACTGGGTTACAAGCCGATCGAGGTCAGCCGGCTGGTGCAGAAGGTCGCCGCCGAGGGCGACAACGCCGAAGCGATCATCCGCAAGGCGCTGCGCGCCGCGCTCGGTGGCTAGGCGCCAGGATCATGAACGACCAGGCAAAGGTGCCGCAGCCAACCGCGCAGGCGGACGACACGTCGTCGCCCCATAGTGCCCGATCGGCGCTGATCCTCGGTGCCATCGGGGTGGTCTTCGGCGACATCGGTACCAGCCCGCTGTACACCATGCACGAAACCTTCCTGCCCGAACATGGATTGCATCCGCGCCCGGATACCGTGCTGGGCATTCTTTCGCTGATCACCTGGTCGCTGATCATGGTGGTCGCGGTGAAGTACGTCAGCCTGGTGATGCGCGCCGACAACAAGGGCGAGGGCGGCATCATGGCCTTGATGACGCTGGCCCAGCGCGCCAGCGGCAATTCGCAGCGCCTGCGCCGGGTGATTACCCTGATGGCACTGCTCGGCGCCGCGCTGTTTTTCGGTGACGGCGTCATCACCCCGTCGATCTCGGTGCTGTCCGCGGTCGAGGGCCTGCAGGTCGCTGCGCCGGGGCTGAAACATTCGGTGGTGCCGATCACGGTGGTGGTGCTGCTGGGATTGTTCTGGCTGCAGCGGCACGGCACGGCGCGGGTCGGCGCGGTATTCGGGCCGATCATGGTGCTGTGGTTTCTCTGCCTGGGCGTGATCGGCGTGTCGAACATCATCCAGTCGCCTGGCGTGCTGTGGGCCATCAACCCCTGGTACGCCGTCCAATTTTTCATGACCCACGGCATGGCATCGGCGCTGGCGCTGGGCTCGGTGGTGCTGTGCGTGACGGGTGCCGAGGCGTTGTATACGGACATGGGCCACTTCGGTCGCTTCCCGATCCGCGCCGCCTGGTTCGGCTTCGTGATGCCGGCGTTGCTGCTCAATTACTACGGCCAGGGCGGCTTGCTGCTCGCGCATCCCGAGGCGATCGCCAACCCGTTCTATCACTCGGTGCCCGGCTGGGCGCTGTATCCGATGATTGCGCTGGCGACCGCCTCGACGGTCATTGCCTCGCAGGCGGTGATATCCGGCGCCTTCACGGTAACCCGGCAGGCGATCCAGCTCGGCTTCCTGCCGCGGATGGAAGTCGTGCATACCTCGCGCCATGCGATCGGCCAGATCTTCCTGCCGTGGGTGAACCGCGCGCTGATGGTGATGGTGATCGCCACGGTGATCGGCTTCGGTTCCTCCAACGCGCTGGCCGGCGCCTACGGCATCGCGGTGACCGGCACGATGGCGATCGACACGGTGCTGGTGATGATCGTGGCGCGCCGGATGTGGCAGTGGAGCCGCGCGCTGGTGATCGCGCTGGGGCTGGTGCTGCTGTGCATCGACCTGAGCTACTTCGGCGCCAATACCCTGAAGATCCTGCAGGGCGGTTGGTTCCCGCTGGTGCTTGGCGTGCTGATGTTCGTGGTGATGATCACCTGGCGGCGTGGCCGCGAACTGGTGGTGCGGCAGATCAAGCAGGGTGGCCTGGCGCTGGCACCGTTCATCCAGAACATGGCCGAGCATCCGCCGATCCGGGTGCCGGGCACGGCGGTGTTTCTCACTGCCGATCAGAACGCCGTGCCGCACGCGCTGCTGCACAACCTCAAGCACAACAAGGTGCTGCACCAGCGCAATGTGCTGCTGACGGTGGGCATTCTGGAGACCCCGACGGCCGATGCCGATGAACGGATCCAGCTGACCCCGCTGGGTGATGATTTCTTCGGCCTGGAACTGCATTTCGGTTTTGCCGAGGACCCCAACATCCCGCTGGCGCTGTCGGAATGTTCGCGCGAGGGCATCGGCTTCGATCTGATGGACACCACGTTCTTCCTTTCGCGCGAGAATATCGTCGCCGACGAGCGCCGTGCGGGGATGGCACCGTGGCGTGACAAACTGTTCGCCTTCATGGCCCGCAATGCGCTGCCGGCAACGGCGTTCTTCCAGATTCCAGGCAACCGGCTGATCGAGCTGGGCGCGCAGCTGGAAATCTGATCGCGTTGCAGGCCCGCCCTGTCGCACTTCCGCTTCTGATGAGCCAAACCCCGCCATGACATCTTCGGCAACTCCCGACAACAAGACATCTTCACACTTGAGGGCGCTGGCGCTGGGTGCGATCGGCGTGGTCTATGGCGACATCGGCACCAGCCCGCTGTACACGCTGAACCAGACGCTGACCCACGATGGCATGCGGCCCACCGCCGAGAGCGTCTACGGCGTGCTGTCGCTGATTTTCTGGGCGCAGATCCTGGTGGTGTCGCTGAAGTACGTGGTGTTCATCATGCGTGCGGACAACAAGGGCGAGGGCGGCATCATGGCACTGATGGCGCTGGCCCAGCGCAGTGTGCGCGACAAGCCGCAGCTGCGCTGGATTCTGGCGATTCTGGCGATCTTCGGGGCATCGCTGTTCTACGGTGACGGCGTGATCACGCCGGCGATTTCGGTGTTGTCGGCGGTGGAGGGCGTGAAGGTCGTGGCGCCGCATCTGGCGCACTGGGTGGTGCCGATCACCCTGGTCATCCTGCTGTTCCTGTTTGCGATCCAGCGCAGCGGCACCGAGCGGGTAGGGCGCATGTTCGGGCCAATCATGGTGGTCTGGTTCGTCACCATCGCGTTTTTCGGCCTGCGCATGATCGTGCACAACCCGCATGTGCTGCTGGCGATCAATCCCTGGTATGGCATGCGGTTTTTCCAGACCCACGGTTTCCAGGGATTTCTGGCACTGGGCGGCGTGGTGCTGGCGATCACCGGTACCGAGGCGCTGTACGCGGACATGGGGCATTTCGGCAAAAAACCCATTCGGCTGGCCTGGTTCAATTTCGTGCTGCCGGCGCTGGTGCTCAACTATTTCGGCCAGGGCGCACTGTTGCTGAAACACCCGGAGGCGATCGACAACCCGTTCTTCCGGCTGGTGCCGGACATGCTGCGCCTGCCGATGATCGGGCTGGCCTGCGTGGCCACCGTGATCGCTTCGCAGGCGGTGATCTCCGGCGCGTTCTCGATGACGCGCGAGGCGATGTCGCTGGGCTATTCGCCGCGCATGGCGGTGGTGCACACCTCGAGCCACATGTCAGGCCAGGTGTTCGTGCCGTGGGTGAATTATTTCCTGCTGATCATGGTGATGCTGGCGGTGCTCGGTTTCCGTTCCTCGGATAACCTCGGTGCCGCGTATGGCATCGCGGTCACCGGCACGATGGCGATCACCTCGCTGCTGGCGCTGGTGGTGGCGCGTTATCAATGGGGCTGGAACCGCTTCGTGGTCATCGGCGTCGGCGCCGTGTTCTTGCTGATCGACCTGTCGTTCTTCAGCGCCAACTTGATCAAGATCGAATACGGTGGCTGGTTCCCGCTGGCGCTGGGCGTGGTGGTCTTCACCACCATGACCACCTGGCGGCGCGGGCGCGAATTGCTGTTGCGCGAGATCAAGCAGTCCGGGCTGGCCCTGCAGCCGTTCATCGAAAACATCGCCGAGCATCCGCCCCATCGCGTGCCTGGCACGGCCGTGTTCCTCACCGGCAACCAGCATTCGGTGCCGCATGCGCTGCTGCACAACCTCAAGCACAACAAGGTGCTGCATGAACGCAACGTGCTGCTGACGGTGGAGACGCTGGAAACGCCGGTGGCCGAGCCTGGCGAGCGCATCCATCTCGTGCCGCTGCGGGGCGAGTTCTACGGGCTGGAAGTGCGCTTCGGTTTTGCGGAGGATCCGAACATCCCGCAGGCACTGACGCAATGCGGCCAGCAAGGCCTGCCGTTCGACATGATGGACACCACGTTCTTCCTGTCGCGCGAAAACATCGTGGCGGATCGTCGTCGACCCGGCATGGTGATATGGCGTGACCGACTGTTCGTGTTCATGACGCGCAACGCGATGCCGGCGACCGCGTTTTTCCAGATTCCAGGCAATCGCCTGATCGAGCTGGGTGCGCAGGTCGAGATCTGATCCAGTCATTGGTGGCACGACGGCAACGATGCACCGCGCCGCAGGGCGGCTTGCACGCGCCGAGGTTCCACATGCCC
>DAIMGD010000132.1:0-6841 GCA_036724165.1 Rhodanobacter sp. | reverse complement strand
GGCCCGAAGGCTGCGGCAGGTCGTAGTAGGACTCCTCGCCCGGATGCAGCGCGCGTCCTTCGGTGTAGTTGACCGTTTCGTCCAGCACGCCGGTGTCGGCGGTGGCCAGCACGTAGCGGCTGGTCGCCAGCGGCAGCCACAGGTAGTCATCCGAGCAGGTGGTGCGCACGCCGCGGTCCAGCGGCGGATGCCACCAGTGCTGCACGTCGCCCTCGGGGAACTGATGCGCCGCGTTCAACAGCAGCTGCGCGCGGGTCAGTTCCGGCGCGGCGTGCAGCAGCGCCATTGAATCCTGCAGCTGGTCGCGGAAGCCGAACGCGCCGCCGGACTGGTAGTAGCCGCTGCGCGCCCAGATCCGGCAGGCGATGGTCTGATACAGCAGCCAGCCGTTGGCCAGCACGTCGAGCGCCGGCTCCGGCGTGCGCACCTGCACCGCGCCGAGCGTGCGATCCCAGTGCGCGCGCACGTTGGCGAGCGCCTCCGCGGCCGCGCCGCTGCGGCGGAAGCGCTGCACCAGTGCGCTGGCGTCGGCGGCGTTGCGGCCGAGGCCGAGCCGGAAGATCACCTCGCGCTGTTCGCCATCCTCCAGCGCCACCTTCAGCTGCAGGGCCGCGCAGGGATCCATCCCCGCGCCGAGCCGGCCGGACAGTGGCGCGCGACCCAGCGCGGCCGGTGCGCGGGTGCTGCCGTTGCGGCCGAGGAATTCGCTGCGGTCGCCGCCGATGCCGCGCTGCGGAGTGTCGATGTCGAAGAACGCCACCCGGTTCGGGAACTCGGTGTTGTACGCATTGCGCGCCAGCAGCGCGCCGCTGGCCGGATCCGATTCGGTGACCACGTGCATCGCGGTCTTCTCGCGCAGGTCGCCGAGCAGCCACTCGACGTAGCCGGTGATGCTGAGCGCGCGCGGCTGGCCGGAAGCGTTGCGCAGTTTCAGCACCGAGAATTTCACCGAGGCATCCAGCGCCACGTACACCCACAGTTCGGAGTGGATGCCGTCCTCGACATGCTCGAATACGCTGTAGCCGAAGCCGTGGCGGGTCACGTAGTCGCCGTTGCCGCGGCAGGGCAGCGGCGTCGGCGACCACACCTGGCCGGTTTCCTCGTCGCGCAGGTACAGCGCTTCACCACTGCCGTCGCTGACCGGATCGTTGTGCCAGGGGGTCAGCCGGAATTCGTGCGCGTTCTCGGCCCAGGTATACGCCGCGCCGCTTTCGGAAATCACCGTGCCGAAGTGCGGGTTGGCCAGCACGTTCGCCCACGGCGCCGGCGTGGTGTCGCCGGCGGCCAGGCTGATCACGTACTCGCGGCCGTCCGCGCTGAAGCCGCCGTGCGGGTTGGCCAGTTGCAGCCGGCGCGGTTCGACGGCTGCGGGCGCGCTCGGCGCGAGGCGTCGCGGCTTGCTCGGCTCGAAGCGCGGCGCATGCGTCTCCACCCGGCGCCGGCTGATCTGTTCGGCCAGGCTGCCGCGGCTGTCGGCCAGGATGATCCGCGCGCTGGCCTGCACCAGCATGCGGTCCTCGCTTGACAGCTGCTGCGCCGGGCGCACGAAGATGCCGCCGGGCCGATCGAGCAGGCTCGCTTCGCTGCCGGAAGCGATCAGGCCCATGATCTGGTCCTGCAATTCCTGCCGGTAGCCGGCGCGATCCTCGTTCCAGATCACCAGGTCCACCGCCAGCCCTTTCAGCCGCCAGTACGCGTGCGCCTGCACCAGCTGGCGCACCAGTTCGATCCGCGTCGGATCGGCGATCTGCAGCAGCACGATCGGCAGGTCGCCGGAGATCGCCTGTCCCCACAGGCCCGACTGGCCGCGCCGGTTGTTGAGCAGCACGCCGGTCTCGGCGCGCAGGCTTGCGTTCGGATAGATGATCGAGGTGGCCATGTGCTCGTACAGCTGCGCATCGGTCAGGCTGGCGTTGAGCTGGCGCAGCAGCACCTGGCTGTGCGTCCAGGCCAGGTCGAACACGCGGTCGGCGAGGTGGCGGTCGCGGTATTTGCCGATCAACCGCACGCAGCCAGCGCGGTTTTCGGCCATGCCGGTGACGAAATCGATCGTGGCCGATTGCTCCGGCTCCAGCGTGATGCGGCAGCGGATCGCCACGATCGGGTCGAGCACCGAACCGTCGCTGTTGGACAGTTGCGCCTGCTCGCGATCGAGCATCTGCGGTTGCGCCACGCTGCGGCCGCGGCCGATGAAACGCGCGCGGTCGGTCTCGTACGAGATCGCGTCGATGTGGGCGTCGTGCACGGCCAGCAGGTGGCACATCCACGGCACGTGTTCGTCGGCCGCGCGCGGCCGGCGCGTGCACATGATCGCCTGCAGCTCGGGCACCAGCTCGGTCTGCACGAACAGCTTGCTGAAGGCCGGATGCAGCGCATCGGCGAGCGGCGGCGCCAGCACCACCTCGGCATAACTGGTCAGCTCGATCGTGCGCCGGATGCGGCTGCGATTGGTGATGCGGGAGCGGCGCAGCTCGATGTCGTCTTCGGGCGACACCACGATCTCGGTATGCGCATCGAACTCGCGCTCGCGCACGCGGAACTCGGCGCGCGCATCGGAGAAGATCGCCTCGAACTGTTCGGTCTTTTTCAGCGTGGGCTGGTACGCGGTGGACCAGTACTCGCCGCTGGCCACGTCGCGCAGATAGCAGAACATGCCCCAGTGATCGCGCGTGCTGTCCTCGCGCCAGCGGGTCAGCGCCAGCTCGCCGCAGCGGCTGTAGCCGCCGCCGGCGCTGGAGACCATCGCGTGGTAGCGGCCGTTGGACAGCAGCTGCACCGCCGGCCGCGCCCGGTCCGGGTCGGTGAACACGCGCAGCCGCGCTTCGGCCGCGCGCGTCTGGCCGTCCATTTCGGGGAAGCCCGACGCGTGCAGGTATTCCGCTGCGGTCTTCGGCACGCGTTCCTGCAGCAGCAGGCTGGTGGCCTGGAACTGCGGGTCGGACTCGAAACGCCGTTGCATCGGCCGGTCCAGCAACGCATACGCCAGCGCCAGCAGGCTCATGCCCTGGTGGTGCGCCATGAACGATTGCACCAGCGCGGAGGTCTGCCCCAACGGCAGCCGGGCCGGGGTGTAGTCGATCGCCTCGTACAGGCCGAAGCGTCCCGCGGCGCCGGCCTCGGCCAGTCGCTGCAGGTTCCGGGTCGCCGCCGCCGGCGCCACCATCATGGCCAGCGCGGTGGCGTACGGCGCGATCACCACGTCGTCGCCGAGGCCGCGCTTGAGGCCCAGCCCGGGTACGCCGAAGGCGCGGTACTGGTAGATGAAGTGTGCGTCCAGCGTGTTGTAGCCGGATTCGGAAACGCCCCAGGGCACGTTCAGCTGGTTGCCGTACTCGATCTGTCGCGCCACCGCGGCACGGCAGGTCTGGTCGAGCAGGGTGCCTTCGTAGCTCGGCATCACCAGCGTCGGCATCAGGTATTCGAACATCGAGCCGGTCCACGACAGCAGCACCGGTTCGCCGCCGCTGGTGGTCAGCAGCCGGCCCAGCGAGAACCAGTTTTCCTGCGGCAGCTGGCCCTGCGCGATCGCCACGAAACTGGCCAGCCGCGCCTCCGACGCGAGCAGGTCGTAGAAGCCCGCATCGAGCCGGCGCTCGTCGACGTTGTAGCCGATCGCCAGCAGGTCGCGCGCGCCGTCGTAGAGGAAGCGGTAGTCCATCAGCGCCAGTTCGCCGGCCTGCTGCGCCAGCAGCTCGATCGCCACGATGCGTTCGTGCGCGCGCTCGCGCAGCTTCTCGGCGCCGGCCGCGGCCGGCCAGCACAGCGGCTCGATCCGCGCCAGTTGCGCCAGCGTGGGAATGCCGCTGAAGCCGGCATGCTCATCGGCGGCCGGATCGAGGTCGTAGCTGCTGGCCTCGTCATGCAGATCGCTCAGCTGGACGAGCAGGGCATCCAGCCAGAATTCGGTTTCGCTGCCCGGCTCGACGCTGAGCGTCTGCGCCAGCACATGCGCGTGATCCAGTTGCCGATGCAGCAGGGCCACCGCCGCGCCGGTGCTGGCGGGCGGCGTGACCAGCGCGGCTTCCAGCTCGCGCCGGATCGGCAGCAGCGCGCTGTCGTCGGCGCTGCCGAGCGCGTCATGCAGCACCTCGAGCGTGTCGAGCAGGCCTTGCAGCACGCGCGGCTGGAACACCGCTTCGTCGAGCAGCGCGAGCAGGCCGGGCCGCAGGGTCAGCAGGTGGCCGGCGAGGTTGCCGCTGTCCACCGCCGAGATGTACAGCGGCGCCAGCGGCTGCAGGCTCAGCGTGTCGTACCAGTTGTAGAAGTGGCCGCGATGGCGCGGCAGGTCATGCATGGTGGCCAGGGTCTGGCGGGTGCGTTCGAGCAGGCGGCCGGCACTGAGGAAGCCGAAGTCGTAGCCGGCCAGGTTGGCCAGCAGCGCCAGTCCGATATTGGTCGGCGAGGTGCGATGGGCGATCGCCGGCGCCGGGTGTTCCTGCAGGTTGTCCGGCGGCAGCCAGTGATCGGCGGGGCCGACGTGGGCATCGAAGAACGCCCAGGTCCGTCGCGCCAGCGCACGCAGGAACTGCTGCTGCGCCGCGCTCGGCGCGAATGCCCGCGGCAGCCGCGGCTGCCTGATCCACCAGGCGATCGACGGCGAGAACAGCCACAGCAGCAGCAACGGCGCCGCCAGGATCAACGCCATCGGCCGCTGCCACGCCAGCAGCGCGGCCAGCAGCAGCGCCAGCAGCGGGCCGATCCACATCACCCGCCAGAACGCTGCCGGTGCATTGCTGCTGTTTCGCTCGACGTCGCTGGAGGTCTGCCACTGCAGCAGGTTGCGGCCACTGATCGTCATGCGCCACAGCGTGCGCACGATCGCATCGAGGCTGTACAGCGCCTCGTGCGGCAACCACGCCAGCCCCAGCGCCATGCGCACAAGATGCTGGCCGCTGGCGCGCAGGGCGGCGCGCAGATGCTGATCAAGCTGGACTTCGCTGGGCTTCTGCACCAGGTCCAGCAGTGCCGACAGCACCGGCGGAACCAGCACCATCGCCAGCACCGCCAGCATCCAGGACAGCGCCGGCGAGATCATCAGCCAGCCAGTCGCCAGCAACAGCAGCAACGAGGTCGGCACCAGGCTGCGGCGCAGGTTGTCGAGGATCTTCCAGCGCGACAGCGCGGTCAGCGCATTCCGGCGCCAGCCGTCGCGGGCGGTCGGTGCCCACGGCAGCAGCCACGGCAGCAGCTGCCAGTCGCCGCGGATCCAGCGATGCCGGCGCCTGACGTCGGCGCTGTAGCGCGCCGGGTATTCCTCGTACAGCTGCACGTCGCTGAGCAGTCCGGCGCGGGCGTGGCAACCCTCGACCAGGTCGTGGCTGAGGATGCGGTTTTCCGGAAAGCGGCCGTGCAGGGTGCGCTCGAACGCATCGACGTTGTAGATGCCCTTGCCGATGAACGAACCTTCGTGGAATACATCCTGGTAGACGTCCGACACCATCTGCGTATACGGATCGATGCCGGCGTCGCTGCCATACAGCTGCGCGTAGCGCGAACGCGCGGTGCTGGGCAAGCTGATGCCGACGCGCGGCTGCAGGATCGCGTAGCCGCTGACCACGCGGCGCTGCAGCGGGTCGTATACCGCGCGGTTGAGCGGATGGTCGAGGGTGCCGACGAACTCGCACGCCGAGTCGCGCGGCAGTTCGGTGTCGGTGTCCAGCGTGATGACGTACTGCACCGGCGGCAGCGCCTGGATATCGCCGGCGATCAGGATGAAGCGGTCCGCGCCGTCCCCGCGCAATAGCGCGTTGAGATCGGCGAGCTTGCCGCGCTTGCGCTCGTGGCCCATCCAGCACTGTTCGGTGATGTTCCAGCGGCGCGGCCGGTGCAGCAGGAAAAAGCGGTCGGTGTGGGCGTTCGCGTAGCGCTCATTCAACGCCTCGATGCGCCGGCGCGCCAGCCGCAGCAGCGCCTCGTCGTCGGGCAGGGTTTCGCTGGCGGTGTCGGTGAAATCGGTGAGCAGCGCGAAGTGCAGGTGCTCGTCGCGGTTGCCGAGAAAACGCACCTCCAGCGATTCCACCAGATCCTCGATGTCCTGTGCGCTGGCGAACATGCTCGGGATCACCACCAGCGTGCGTGCACTGGCCGGAATGCCGTCGGAATAATCCATCCGCGGCAGCCGCTGCGGCGCCACCGTCAGCGTTGCCAGCCAGTTGAGCAGGCTCAGTCCCAGCTGGCTGGCCAGGATCGTGGCCGGTATCGCGACCGCCAGCAGCGCCCACAGCGGCAGCTGGTTGTGCGCCGCGGCCAGCACCAGCGGTTGCGCGAACGCAAAGGTAAGCAGCGCCAGCAGGCCCAGGTAGATCGGCAGCGGCGCGCGATCGAACATCCGGCGCAGTGTTTCGGTGAATTGTGGACGCACGCCGAGCTGCCGTTCCAGCGCGGGCCGTCCCTGGTCGATCAGGTAGAAGCCGACGTGCCGCTGCAGCGCGGCCAGGTCGTCCGTCGGGGCATCCTGGCGGCACAGCGCGATCGCCGCTTCAGCTACCTGCGGCTCGCTGAGCCGGTGGGTGCGCGCCATCGCTTCCACCACGTGGCGGTAACGATCGCGGGTGGCGAAATCCATCGCCGCATAGATGCCGGACGGATCCTCGCGCAGGCGTTGCTCGACGATGCTGGTGTGCTCGATGAAGTCGCGCCAGTCGATCGCCGCCAGCGCGCGCAGGCTGCCGATGCTGTTGCTGATCGATACCTGGTTGGCCGCCTGCTGCTGCGCTTCCAACTGCACCAGGTGCTCGATGCTCTGGCCGGACTCCGACAGCCGTTGCTCGATCCAGTTCAGCGGCAGCGCCAGCGCCGGGCTCTGTCCCTGCAGCCGGCGCGCCATCTCGGCGACGAACGG
>DAIMGD010000131.1:0-6846 GCA_036724165.1 Rhodanobacter sp. | reverse complement strand
TCCTCGGCGCCTTCGCGCACGCGGCCGAACAGGTCGAGAGTGATATGCAGATGCAGCTTCACCCGCCAGGTCATCCGCACGGTTTCGCGCAGCCAGGCATCGGCGGCGCGGCCGCGCTGGTGGATGTTGGCATGCGCGGCGACCCGGCCTTCGCCTTCGACATGGCCTTGTTCGGCATCGGCGGTGGGGGTCAGCTCCAGCTCGATGATGCCTTCGTTGCGCGCGCGCATCAGCGCCAGCAGGCGATGCGACGGAATCTTGCCAATCGGCTCGACATGCTCGAAGTAGTCGCGGAATTTCGCCCCTTCATGCTGCTTGCCTTCGACCACCTTGGCGCGGATCTGGCCCTGCGCCCACATCCAGTCGCGCAGCTCGCCGACCAGATGGGCATCCTCGGCAATCGACTCCATCAGGATCGCGCGGGCACCATCCAGCGCAGCGCGCACATCGACGATGCCTTTCGCGGCATCGACGAAAGATTCGGCAAACGCCTCCGGCGACAGCGTCGGATCGGCGCGCAGCGCGCTCGCCAGCGGCTCCAGTCCGGCTTCGCGGGCGATCTGCGCCTTGGTGCGGCGCTTGGGTTTGTACGGCAGATAAAGATCTTCCAGCCGCGCCTTGGTATCGGCGTTGAGCAGTTCATCTTTCAGCACGTCGGTCAGCTTGCCCTGTTCTTCCACGCTGGCGAGGATCGTGGCACGCCGATCCTCCAGCTCACGCAGGTAGTGCAGGCGCTCTTCCAGCAGGCGCAGCTGGGTGTCGTCGAGGCCACCGGTAGCCTCCTTGCGATAACGCGCGATGAAAGGCACGGTGGCACCGCCGTCGAGAAGGTCCACGGCCGCCCGCACCTGGTCGGTCTTGGCGACGATATCCTGGGCAATGCGTTGTTCGATGCTGAGCATGGGTCTTTGAAAAATCTCTTGGGGTGATCGGCGAGGACGAGTCGAGCCGTCGATGATACCAAGCCGGCATGCGCTGCCTGCCGTCTGGTCATGCATGGCGGCATGATCGCGCGCGCATGTCGCCATGTCCGTGCGGCGATTCCATCCACGGGGTTCAGGGGAAATTATGCGCAAGATGATCCGTGCGAGCACGGCATGCGCGTTCGTGCTTGTGCTGACCGGGTGTCAATCCGGCCTGATGATGAAGTCGCGTGGCGCTGGAGAGATGGTGTCGCCGAATGAGGCGTTGGTGGTGTTCCTGCGCCCAGCCAGCTTCGGTGGGGCATCCCATTCGTCGGTCTATGACGTGCCGGCGGCACGACCACGTTCGGCGGCATCGTCTCGTCCAGGACGCAAGTGAGCATGCACCTGCCGGCGGGTGAGCACCTGCTGATGGTCGTGGCCAAGAACTGCGATTTCATGAATGCCACGTTGGCGGCGGGCAAGACCTACTACGTGCTGGTGATGCCGCGCACGGGCGCAGGAAAGGCTGGCTTTTCGCTGATTCCGATCCACAACGATCCAGCGGCCAAATACAACCTGCAGTCGAAGGACTTCGCCAGCTGGAAGCAGGACACCCAACCGGTGGAGAAGTCGCCGACGGCAGATGCGTGGTATGCCGGGCACAGGGCGGCTGTCGAAGCCAGGCGCCTCGATGACATGCAGAAATGGAAGCAGATGGCGCCGGAAGACAGGGCCGTGCTGACAGAGCACGCGCAGGACGGCATCTGATTTCTTCCGGATGAACGGAAACGGCGGCAAGGCAGGGCCCTGCCGCCGTTTCCAATCGATCGACTCAGGCGCTGAACGAGCTATTGTCGCCGGACGCGGCCGGCGTCGGCTTGTACTCGCTGGCGCGGCCATTGAGTACCAGGGTGCCGGCGATCAGGTCATGCAGGCCCTGCTTGCGTGCGGTCCAGGCGACCATCAGGAAGCCGACGCCCAGGATGATCGCGCTGAGGTACTTGGCGGGATAACGCCCCAGCGCGCGCAGGAAGCTGATACGCGCGCCATCCATGTCGGTAACCCGGATGCCAAGCGCCAACTTGCCCACCGTGGCCTGCCAGGCCGAACTCTCGCATACGGCGAAGTACAGCCAGGTGAGGGCGGTGATGATCAGAATCGCGGGCAACATGGTGGTGTAGAACTGGCCGAGTGCCGCCATCATCACCTGCGGGTCGTCCGGCGCCGCCAACTGCGCCTGTTTCATCACCGCTTCGGCGGCGTCGCCGCCCATCATCTTCTGGATCAGCATGCCGGGGATGTACAGGATGATGGCGTCAAGGATGTAGGCCGCCACGCGCTTCCAGAAGCCGGCATGGTCTTCCAGTACGGTCGTGGTGACTTGCGGCAGCGGTATCGAGGCCACGGGTGTGGCAGACACCGGCGCACTCGCCACCGCATCGGGAAACAGCACCGATAGCGGTTGCCAGTCGGCCAGACCCTCGTACCACGCCAGATCGTCGCGGCTGAGCTGGCCGCTGCGCAGCCACTGGCGCACATCATCCTCCTTGTACGGGCCGTGCCGTTCGCCGTCCCGACCGATCCAGATTTCCATCGCGCGCATTCCTCGGGTTGTCAGAGTGCGCATGATGCCATGCATGGCGACGGCCGTTGCAGGCGCGGATATAGGGGTTGCTCAGGCGGCGTTGCGACGTTTCAGATGCACCAGCAGCAAGGAAATCGCCGCCGGCGTGACGCCGCTGACGCGCGCGGCCTGGCCCAGCGTCGCCGGCAGCGTGCGCTTGAGCTTGAGCAGCACTTCGGCCGACAGCCCGCGTACCCCGTCGTAGTCGAAGCCGGCCGGAATCGCGGTGTGTTCGTGGCGGCGCTGGCGCTCGATCTCGTCGCGCTGGCGTTCGAGGTAGCCGGCGTACTTGACCTGCACCTCGACCTGCGCGGCGACATCGTCACGCGCCACCGCCGGGCCGAGTTCGGCGACCGAGGTGAGTTTCGCGTAATCCAGTTCCGGGCGGCGCAGCAGATCCAGTGCGCTGGTTTCGCGGCTTACCGCGACGCCGAGTTGACGCGCGATCGCCGCACCCAACGCGTTGTTCGGCGCGGCCCACAACGTGCCGAGGCGCTGTGTTTCTTGCTCGACCGCTGCGCGCTTGGCGCGCAAGGCATCGTAGCGTGCCTGTGGTACGACGCCGAGTTGATGGCCGGTTTCGCTGAGGCGCAGGTCGGCATTGTCTTCGCGCAGATGCAGGCGGTATTCGGCGCGTGAGGTGAACATGCGGTACGGCTCGATGGTGCCATTGCTGGTGAGGTCATCGATCAGCACGCCGATATACGCCTCGTCGCGGCGCGGGAACCACGGCGGCTTGCCCTGCACCGCGAGCGCGGCATTCAGGCCGGCGATCAGGCCCTGCGCGCCGGCTTCCTCATAGCCGGTGGTGCCGTTGATCTGGCCGGCGAAATACAGCCCGCCGATCGCTTTCGTCTCCAGCCACGGATTCAGGCCGCGCGGATCGAAATAGTCGTACTCGATCGCGTAGCCCGGGCGGGTGATGTGAGCGTTCTCGAAACCCTTGATCGAGCGCACCAGTGCCAGCTGCACGTCGTACGGCAGCGAGGTGGAGATGCCGTTCGGATAGATCTCGAACGTGTCCAGTCCTTCCGGCTCGATGAAGATCTGGTGCGATGACTTCTCGGCGAAACGCACCACCTTGTCCTCGATCGACGGACAGTAGCGCGGACCGACGCCCTCGATCTGGCCGGTGTACAGCGGCGAGCGATCCAGCGCGCCGCGGATCAGCGCATGCGTGCGCTCGCTGGTATGGGTGATCCAGCAGCTGATCTGGCGCGGATGCTCGTCGCGCGTACCGAGGTAGGAGAACACCGGTGCGGGATCGTCGCCGGGCTGCTCTTCGAGCCCGCTGAAATCCACGCTGCGCAGATCGATGCGCGGCGGCGTGCCGGTCTTCAGGCGATCGGCGGCGACCGGCAGTTCGCGCAGCCTGGCGGCCAGCGCGCTGGCCGGCGGGTCGCCAGCGCGTCCGCCGGCGTACTGCGCCGGGCCGATATGGATCTTGCCGGCGAGAAAGGTCCCGGCGGTAAGCACCACCGCATGCGCGCCGAACGAAAGCCCCATCTGCGTCACCACGCCGGTGACGCGGCCGTTCTCGATGATCAGATCATCGACCGACTGCTGGAACAGCTGCAGATTGGGTTCGGTCTCGACGAGCTGGCGGATCGCCGCCTTGTACAGCGCGCGGTCGGCCTGGCAGCGGGTGGCGCGCACGGCCGGACCCTTGGACGCATTCAAGGTGCGCCACTGGATCCCGGCGCGGTCGGCGGCATGCGCCATCGCGCCGCCCAGTGCGTCGATTTCCTTGACCAGATGACCCTTGCCGATACCGCCGATCGCCGGATTGCAGCTCATCTGGCCGATCGTTTCGATGTTGTGGCTGAGCAGCAGCGTGCTTGCACCGGTGCGGGCGGCAGCCAGTGCCGCCTCGGTGCCGGCGTGGCCGCCGCCAATCACAATGACATCGTAGTGGGTCGGATGGCGCATCGAACTGCCCTGGACGGTACAAAAGGTGACAAACCAGGGCGCCATGGTAACGCCATCAACCGGTCATGGCCTGATTGCGATGATTGGCATGGCTCGTGCTTTATACCAATCAGCACTTTCACGGGCAGACGCTGCGCGACTACGCGCGCCGAGATCGAACGGACAGGGGTTCGATCGTGTACCGGGAAAGGAAGCAAGACGGCACCTTTCGGGGTGCCGTCGCCTTTTGCGGAGCTGGAAAAACAAGACCCCGCGGTTTCTGACCGCGGGGTCTTGTGCTTGTAGATCTGGCGCTCGGCGGTCTCAGGAACAGGGGGAATCCAGGATGACCGTATTGCCGAACGCCAGAAACCGGAAATTTGCTGAGGCGGTCAGCAAGCTGCCGCCGCGCTGTGGGCCAATATTTACCCCGGGCGCGTGAACAAAGGGTGACTGAAAGGGAAATTTGTGTCGGCTCGCGGCAGCAGATGACGTGCAGCGTCAGTCATGTGACCGCGCCCATCGAGCGACCGTGACGAGCATCACACATTGGCATGGCGATTGCTTCACACCTTCTACCAAACCAGGGGATACGTCATGGACATGAACTTCGATTTCGAGCCCGTCTATCCGCGCCACGATCTGCTGGTCGAGCTTGGCCAGGTCGAGATGGCGATGGATCGTCTGAATGACCATAACGACGCGTTGAAGCCGAGCCTGCAATCACGCATGCAAAGCTTGATGGAAGCGCTCGATCATTTGGCGGTCTGACACGGGTGCCTGATTGCGAGTGACGGCATTGCGCAGCGCAAGTCCCTCCGCGCGATCGCAGTTTCACAAGTCAGCTCGCCGAGGGTCAGCGATTGAGTACGCCGTCAATGATTTCGGCAAGGTTGCGCGAAAGACCATCGTGTCGGGATAGCTCGACAATCGCCGCACGGGCAGCCTCGCGCCGCCGCGGTTCCAGCCGCTTCCAGCCATTGAATGCGGTAGCCAGTCGGGCCGCTATCTGCGGATTCAATCCATCGAGCGCGTGCAGCCGTTCGGCAAGGTACCGGTAGCCGGCACCGTCCACGCGATGGAAACCACCGGGATTGCCGCGCACGAACGTGCCCAGCAGCGCCTGCACCCGGTTCGGGTTCCTGAGGGTGAAGGCGGGATCGTGCTCCAGCATCAGCACGCCATCCAGTGCGGCATCGCCAGGCAACTGCGCTTGCACGGCAAACCACTTGTCCAGTGCCAGCGCATTGCCATCGTATTGCTGGCGAAAATGCAGCAATGCCGCGGCGGCCTGCGCGGCATCGCTGCGTACCAGCAGGGACAGCGCGGCGAGCCGGTCCGTCATGGACGGTGCGTCGCGATATTGCGCTGCGGCCAGCTCGCGCGCGCTGCTGCCGTCGAGCAGATCCAGCAACTCGAGCACGCGGCGCTTGAGTCGACGCCGCGCCTGGCTGGCCGCGTCGAGTTGTGCATTGGTATGCAGCGCCAGCGCCTGATAGCGCTGACGCAATGCCACCGGGCCGAGACGCTCGGCCAGCCGTTGCTGCAGGCTCTGGCGCAGCACGTGGATGTGCGCTGGGTCGACTGCCGTTTCGCGTTCGGCCAGTTCGACTTCACCTGGCGGCGTCAGCAGGTCGGCCAGCAGCGCGTCGTCGATGTGGGCGTCGAACAAGCGTGCCAGCGCATCGCACCAGGCCAGCAGGGCATCGTCGGCAGCCCCATCGCGCAGGTTTTCGTAGGCCCGCGTGGCGAGTTGCTGGCCGGCTTCCCAGCGGTTGAAGCCATCCACGTCGTGGCGCAGCAGCAGCGCCAGCTCGCCGGGCGTGTAGTCGCATTCCAGGATCACCGGTGCGGAGAAGCCGCGCAGCAGCGACGGCACCGGTACCGCGGCGACATTGTGGAAGACGAAGCTCTGCTCGGCCTGCGTCAGCACCACCACGCGTTCGCTTTCGTGAGCGGCCGTCTGGCCGTCCAGATGCAGTGGCAGCATGTCACCGTCTTGCGTGAACAGCGCCAGCTTGACCGGGATCGGCAGCGGCGCCAGGGACTCGTGATTCGCACCCGCCGGGATGTGCTGGCTCAGCGTGAGCGTGTATTCGCGACGGCTGGCATCGTAATGACCACTCGCCTTCAGGTGCGGGGTGCCGGCCTGCGCGTACCAGGCCAGATACGGCGCAAGATCGGTGTCATTCGCCTGGCCCAGCGCAGCAAGAAAATCCTCCAGCGTCGCGGCGTGGCCGTCGTTGCGTTCGAAATAGCGATCCATGCCGCGACGGAAACCGTCCGTGCCCAGCCGCCCGGCCAGCATGCGCACCAGTTCGGAACCTTTCTCGTACACCGTGGCGGTGTAGAAATTGTTGATCTCGCTGTACTGCGCCGGGCGCACCGGATGCGCCAGCGGGCCGGCGT
>DAIMGD010000130.1:0-6849 GCA_036724165.1 Rhodanobacter sp. | reverse complement strand
ACGTCGGCTTCCAGCATGGCGGGCAGAACATCCACTATCTGGAAAAGCGGATGGCCGAGCAGAAGGAACACCCCGCCAGCGGTCATTAGGATTGCTCCTTGCGTCCGCTTCCTCTCCCCGGCTTTATTTCACCCGGGGAGAGGATTTAGGAGATGGCGGGTGCTCGCGCAAGCGTTGATCAAAGCCAGCTCCGATGGAATTTCATCGCAAGAGTGCCCCTCACCCCAGCCCTCTCCCAAAAGGGGAGAGGGGGAAAAGCCACCCATGCCCTTTCTCGAACTCTGCCTGATTGTCCGCACCGAACAGCAACCCGGTGCCGAAGAAGCGCTGGACGATCTCGGCGCGCTGTCGATCACGCTGCAGGACGCCGATGCGGAGACGCCGGACGAACAGGCGATCTTTGAACCTGGCGTGGGCGAGTTGCCGCTGTGGCCGACGATCACCCTGAATGCGCTGTTCGAAGAGCACGCCGATCGTCGCGGCCTCACCGAAGCACTGGGCGAACTGCTGCCGTGGCTGGAGCCGGATCAGCTGAGCTTCCGCGATGTCGCCGACCAGGACTGGGAGCGCGCCTGGATGGATCAGTTCAAACCGATGCCGTTCGGTCGGCGGCTGTGGATCTACCCGTGGAACATCGAGCCGCCGGCTGACGACAGGCTGGTCGTGGTGCGGCTCGATCCCGGCCTCGCGTTCGGCAGCGGCACGCATCCGACCACCGCGCTGTGCCTGGAATGGCTGGACGGTCTGGATCTCGCCGGCAAGACGCTGACCGACTTCGGCTGCGGCTCCGGCATCCTGGCGATCGCCGCACTGAAGCTCGGCGCGGCCAGCGCGATCGGCGTCGACAACGATCCCCAGGCGCTGACCGCCTCGGCCGACAACGCCGAGCGCAACGGCGTGGCCGATCGGCTGGCGCTGTACCTGCCGCAAGCGTTCAATGCGGCGGCGGCTTCTGCGCCCGCGGCATTGGCCGAGGTGTTCATTGCGAACATCCTCGCCGGCCCGCTCGGCGAACTGGCGCCGACCTTTGCCGCCGCCGCGAAACCCGGCGCGCCCTTTGCCATTTCCGGCATTCTCGTCGGCCAGCAGGACGAACTGCTGCAGCGTTACACCGAATGGTTCGACGAGCTGCGGGTGGACACGCGCGAGGACTGGGTGCGTATCAGCGGGCGCCGCCGCGCATGATCCAATCAAGCCGGCGCGATGCGATCGCGCGGCCTGAGCACTCCCTGTCGCCGCCATGCCCGCTCGCCCGCAGGCTGCCTTCGGCACCCTGCTAAGCTTGCCGGATACTGAGCCAAGCGGCCTGCATGTACACCCAATGCCCCGAATGTCTGTCCGTGTTTTCGCTGGAAGCGCATACGCTTGCGCAGGCGCACGGCCATGTCATGTGCGGGCATTGCGGTGCCGGTTTCGACAGCATTGCCACCCTCACCGAACAGTTGCCGCCGGAACCCTTTCGCGAACTGCCGGTGAATGAACCCGCGTTCGAGCCTCCGCGCATCGATCTGGTGATCTATCGACCCAGGCCGGTATCGGCCGCGGTGCCCCAGCTCGCCGTGATCCAGCAAGAAGCCGCCATGGAAACCTCCGCGGAGGATTTCTCGCAGCTGGTTTTCGCCCCGCGCTTTGCCCGCGTGCAGCGGGGACATCGGTCTAAAAAATCATCTCGGCACCAGCGCCAGCATCAGGCCGGTGAGCGACGCTGGCCGTGGGTCGTCGCCTGTGTCCTGCTGGCGCTGCTGCTCGGGATTCAGCTGGCCTGGGCCGAGCGCGACTGGCTGATCCGCAACCCCGTCGTGGGCAGCTGGCTGCGCGGCACCTGCGCAACTCTGGGCTGTGAACTGCCGCTGGTCGCCGCCCCGCAGCAATTGCAGCTGCTCGCAAGCAACGTGCAGGCACATCCCAGTGTGGCCGGCGCACTGATGATCAGTGCGAGCGTGCGCAATAACGCGGCATTCGCCCAACCCTACCCCGTGCTCACCATCACGCTGTCGAACGCGCAGGGACAGCGCATCGCCATGCGCCGGCTGCAGCCACGCGAGTACCTCGACGACAGCTCCGTCCTGCAACGCGGCCTGGCACCGGGAGCCAGCGCCGTGCTGCTGCTGGAGGTGGAGGATCCCGGCAACAAGGCGGTGGCTTTCGAATTTGGTTTTGAATAGCACTTAAAATTATCGACACGCACGGGTAGACTCGCTGCTTCGCGCATCACTTTGCAGCCAGTGTCCATGCGCGCTGCGATCCGCATCAATTGTCATAACATATGCAGCGGCCCACGTAGCCGCCGCGTGGTACGTGAGGGAAAATGTCCGTGAACGCCATCAGAATGCCTGTTGCCGAGGCCGCAAAACAGACCTCGTCGCAGAGCGCTGGTTCACAGAGCGCCAACTCACAAAGTACCGGCTCGCATAGTGCGTTGAGCGAGTGCGTCACGCGCACGGTGCGTCGCTATCTTGCCGACATCGGTGATACCGAATGTGCCGAGGGCCTGCATGCGCTGGTGCTGCGCGAAGTCGAAGTGCCGCTGCTGCGTGAGGTGCTGGCCTTCCATGACGGCAACCAGAGCCGCGCCGCCTGCGCGCTCGGCATCAACCGCGCCACCTTGCGCAAGAAGCTGGCCGCGCACGGCCTGCCGTAACTTCCGCGGGAACCACCGACCATCCGGACGGCTATAATGAGCGGCTTTCGCCTCCTGGAAACCGCCCATGCCCACGCCCCAGCTCGTTCCGGTTCGTCGCGCCCTGCTCAGCGTTTCCGACAAGACCGGCCTGGTCGAACTGGGCCGACGACTGGCCGTTGCCGGCGTTGAACTGCTCTCCACCGGTGGCAGCGCGAAGGCGCTGCGCGAGGCCGGCATCGCGGTGACCGAGGTCAGCGACGTCACCGGTTTCCCCGAGATCATGGACGGCCGCGTCAAGACGCTGCACCCGAAGGTGCACGGCGGCCTGCTCGGCCGGCGCGGTACCGACGATGTGGTGATGGCCGAACTGGGCATCGCACCGATCGACCTGCTGGTGCTGAACCTGTATCCGTTCGAGGCCACGGTGGCGAAGCCCGGCTGCACGCTGGACGCGGCGATCGAGAATATCGACATCGGCGGCCCGGCGATGCTGCGCTCGGCGGCGAAGAACTGGAGCGACGTCGGCGTGCTCACCTCGCCGGATCAGTACGCCGATGCGCTGGGCGAGATCGAAAACCAGGGCGGGCTGAGCCGCGCCACCCGCTTCAGGCTCGCGGTTGCCGCGTTCAACAATGTCGCCAGTTACGACGGTGCGATCAGCGACTACCTGTCCGGCCTCGCACTCAATGAGTCGCACGATGCGATCGCCAGCCATGCCAGCTTCCCCGGTCAGGTCAATAGCCGTTTCGTCAAGCTGATGGACCTGCGCTACGGCGAGAACCCGCACCAGCAGGCGGCGTTCTACCGCGACCTTTATCCGGCACCCGGCACGCTGGCCACGTTCCGCCAGCTGCAGGGCAAGGAGCTGTCGTTCAACAACATCGCCGACGCCGACGCGGCCTGGGAATGCGTGCGCAGCTTCAGCAAGCCGGCCTGCGTGATCGTCAAGCACGCCAATCCGTGTGGCGTCGCGGTGAGTCTGGACGGCATCGGACGCGCCTACGACCTCGCCTACCAGACCGACCCGACCTCGGCGTTCGGCGGCATCATCGCGTTCAACCGCGAGCTGGACGGCGCCACCGCGCAGGCGATCGTCGCACGCCAGTTCGTCGAGGTGGTGCTGGCGCCGGGCTACGCGGACGCGGCGCTGAAGGCGTTCGCGAAGAAGGGCAACGTGCGCGTGCTGGTGATCCCGCTGCCGGCCGATGGTGATCTGGCCCACCTCGATCCCGGCAACCACTCCAAGCGCGTCGGCTCGGGCCTGCTGATCCAGAGCGCCGACACCGGCATGGTCGGCGCGGACGACCTGAAGATCGTCACCCGCCGCGCGCCGACCGAGGCGGAAGTGCACGACCTGATCTTCGCCTGGAAGGTGGCCAAGTTCGTCAAGAGCAACGCCATCGTCTACGCGCGCGACCGCCAGACCATCGGCATCGGCGCCGGCCAGATGAGCCGCGTCTACAGCGCGCGCATCGCCGGCATCAAGGCGGCTGACGAGAAGCTGGAGGTGCGCGGTTCGGTGATGGCGTCCGATGCATTCTTCCCGTTCCGCGACGGCATCGACGCCGCCGCCGCCGCCGGCATCCGCGCGGTGATCCAGCCGGGCGGTTCGATGCGCGACAACGAGGTGATCGCCGCCGCCGATGAACACGACATGGCGATGGTGTTCACCGGCATGCGCCACTTCCGCCACTGATGGTTGCTGAGCGGGTCTTGTGGGAGCGGCTTCAGCCGCGCTGGTTTCTGCTGGTAGTGCCAGAGCATCGCGGCTGAAGCCGCTCCCACAGGAAGTCCCGCGCTCACGCGTTGTTGAAGTCGGTGGTTCCAGCATCGACGCCTCTGATCGGGAGGGCAGCATGCGCTACGAGCTCTACTACTGGAGCGGCATCCAGGGTCGCGGCGAATTCATCCGGCTCGCGCTGGAAGATGCCGCTGCCGACTACACCGACGTGGCGCGTGAGCAGGGCGACTCGTGCATGTCGGCATTTCTCGACGGCGAGCATCCAGGCGCGCTGCCGTTCGCACCGCCTTTTCTCAAGGCCGGCCGGCTGCTCATCGCGCAGGTCGCGAACATCCTGCACTACCTCGGCCCGCCGCTGGCTCTGGTGCCCGACAGCGAGTCGCGGCGCATCCTCGCGCACCAAGTGCAATTGACCATCGCCGACCTCGTCACCGAGGTCCACGACTCGCATCATCCGGTCGCCAGTGGCCTGTATTACAAGGACCAGAAGGCCGCGGCCAGGCGACGCGCTGCCGATCTGCGCGAGGCGCGGCTGCCGAAGTTTCTCGGCTATTTCGAACAGCTGCTGGAACGAGGCGGCGGTCGCCACGTGCTGCATGAACATTCCTACGTGGACCTTTCGCTGTTCCAGTTGATGGCCGGGCTGGACTATGCGTTTCCGCGCACGCTGAAGCGGCTGGGGAAAAAGCTGCCACTGCTGCGCGGGCTGAGCGCGCGGGTCGCGGAACGTCCGCGCATCGCCGCCTACCTGGACTCACCGCGCCGGCTGGCCTTCAACGAGGACGGCATCTTCCGGCACTACCCGGAACTGGATGATCCGGCCTAGCCTGCATCAAAACAGGGCGATCACCATCGCGCCGGCAACGATCAGCACGCCGCCGATCAGCAGCGGCCAGCTCGGGCGTTCGCCCAGGAACACCAGCCCCAGCACAATCGCCAGCGCCACGCTGAGCTTGTCGATCGGCGCCACCTTGCTGATCGGCCCCAGTTGCAGTGCGCGGTAATAGCAAAGCCACGACAGCCCGGTGGCGATGCCGGACAAGATCAGGAACACCCAGCTGTTCAACGGCAGCCCGCTCGGTTTCGCCCACTCCTGGCGCAGGCTGAGGATGCCGGCGGTGACGAGCAGGATGACGAGGGTGCGGATGAAGGTGGCGAGATTGGAATTGATGCCGACGACGCCCAGTTTGCCGAACAGGGCGGTGAGTGCCGCGAACAACGCGGAACCCAGGGCGAACAGCAGCCAGCTTTCACGCAGTTGCATCACACCGCTCCACTACGAAAACCGGTCGGTACCGTCATGACAGGCTGCCGATGACGGCATCAGGGGCGTAGTCAGTGCCCGTCGTCGCCCGCTGCCGCCTCGGTCGATTCCGCGTTGGCCGGTTTGCTCTTGCCCCACTCCAGCACCTTGTACATCACCGGCCGCACCGGCGGCTCGCCCGCCTGAAAATGCCGGGTGCCATCCGGGTCGACCATATAGGTCTGCGGCACGCCACCTTTCGGCGTCACCACCACCATGTACAGCAGGCCGCTGCGGCGATACTCCTGGACATCGTTTTCACCTTCCCGACGCACGCTGACCTGCGCTGGCAACGTCATGTGCTTGCCATCGTGGACACCAGCAGGGGCCTGCATCGCGGGCACCGTCGCATGTCTGCCTGCCTGCGACCTGTTCGCGGAGGAATCCTCGGTCGACGGCGCCACCGGCTGCGTGCCCGGATCATTCATGCCGGGCGGCGGCGGCGGATTGCTGGGTGGCGCCGATGATTGCGCAAAAGCGCTTGAAGCAAGCAGGATGCTGGCAGCAGCCAGGAAGGCAGCGGTTTTCATGGCGGCAACCTCGTTCGGGGAGTTGAGCATACCAGTGCACCGGCCGAGCTTCCGTGAAGCACGACGTTCCATGCACGCATGCGAGAATGGCGCATGCCCAAACTCATCCTCATCGACGGCTCCTCCTACCTGTATCGCGCGTTCCATGCGCTGCCGCCGCTGACGAACGCGCACGGCGAGCCGACCGGCGCGCTGTTCGGCGTGGTCAACATGCTGCGCGCCACGCTGAAGGCGAAGCCGGAGTATCTGGCCTTCGTCAGCGACGCGCCCGGCCGGACCTTCCGCGACGAGCTTTACGACCAGTACAAGGCGAACCGCCCGCCGATGCCGGACGACCTGCGCGCGCAGGTCGAGCCGATGCTGGCGATCGTCGGCGCGCTCGGCTTCCCGATCCTGCGCGTGCCCGGCGTCGAGGCCGACGACGTGATCGGCACGCTGGCGGTGCAGGCGCAGGCGCTCGGCATCGAGGTGCTGGTCTCCACCGGCGACAAGGACATGGCGCAGCTGGTCAGTCCGCACGTCACCCTGATCAACACCATGAGCAACACGGTGATGGACAGCAGCGGCGTGATGGAAAAATTCGGCGTGCGGCCGGAGCAGATCATCGACTTCCTCGCACTCACCGGCGACACCGTCGACAACGTGCCGGGCG
>DAIMGD010000129.1:0-6866 GCA_036724165.1 Rhodanobacter sp. | reverse complement strand
GCTTCATCTTCCAGTTCTACAACCTGATGCCGATGCTGTCGGCGCAGCGCAATGTGGAACTGCCGCTGCTGCTGACCAAGTTGTCGGCGGCACAGCGCAAGAAGAACGCCGCGATCGCGCTGCAGCTGGTCGGGCTGGCCGACCGTGGCACGCACAAGCCGGGTGAACTGTCCGGCGGCCAGCAGCAGCGCGTGGCGATCGCCCGCGCGATTGTCTCCGATCCCACTCTGCTGGTCTGCGACGAGCCGACCGGCGACCTGGATCGCCAGTCCGCCGAAGACGTGCTCGGCCTGCTGCAGCAGCTCAACCGCGAACACGGCAAGACCATCGTGATGGTCACGCACGATCCGAAGGCGGCCGAATACGCGCGCCACACGCTGCATCTGGACAAGGGCACGCTGGTCGAGCAAGGCGCGCTGGTGTGATGAGCACCATGCGCAACAGGGCCATGTCCCCATTTCCCCTGCGAGGAGGGGGTTGGGGTGAGGGGACACTCTTGCAACAGTGCTGCGCTGGAGCGCGCTTCGATCAGCTGCATCGCGAGCACCCACCCCTCATCCGCCCTGCGGGCACCTTCATTCGCGCCATCCCTGGCGCTCACCCTTCGGGCGGCTTGCGCCGTGCAAATCGGCCGTCCTGCCGATTTGTCTCCCCAGACGGGGGAAGGGATAATGTCGAGGAGCATTTCTCATGAAATACCTTCATCTGATCTGGGCCGCGCTGTTCCGGCGCAAGACCCGCACGATCCTGACCCTGATCTCGATCCTCACCGCGTTCCTGCTGTTCGGCATGCTCGACGCGGTGCGCACCTCGTTCAATCAGGCGGGCAAGAGCGCGAATGGCGCGGAACGGCTGCAGACCGGTTCGAAGCTGTCGTTCATCCAGACCCTGCCGTCGTCGCTGGAACTGCCGATCAGCCGCGTGCCGGGCGTCAAGTCGGTGGCCTACGCCAACTGGTTCGGTGGCGCCTACCAGGATCCGCACAACCAGATTTTCAGTTTCGCGGTCAGCCCGAACTACATCGACCTGTTCCCCGAAATCGAGCTGAGCGCGGACCAGCGCAAGGCCTACGACAACACGCGGACCGGCGTGCTGGTGGGTGAGCAGCTGGCGCAGAAATACCACTGGAAAGTCGGCGACAAGCTGCCGCTGCAGTCGACCATTTTCCCGACCCACGACGGCACCAAGAACTGGCAGTTCGACATCGTCGGCATCATGCATCCGAAGGACAAGAACACCGGTGGCATGTTCAATCAGCTGATCCTGCTGCACTGGAAATATTTCGATGACAGCACGCCGTACAACCGGGGCTCGGTCGGCTGGTACGTGACGCGGGTCACCGACGTCAACCAGGCCGACCGCGTGGCCAAGGCGATCGATGCGATCTCGGCCAATTCCGATCACGAGACGCGCACGCAGACCGAGCAGGCCGCGACCGCGAACTGGATCAAGCAGCTGGCCGACATCGGGCTGATCGTCGGCTCGATCATGGGCGCGGTGTTCTTCACCCTGATGCTGCTGTCGGGCAACACGATGATGATGGCGGTGCGCGAACGGACGTCCGAACTGGCGGTCCTGAAGACGATCGGTTTCTCCAATCGCAGCGTGCTTGGCATGGTGCTGGCCGAATCGGTGCTGCTGTTGCTGCTTGGCGGGGTGCTCGGGCTGGGGATCGCCACCGTGCTGATTCCCGTCGTCAGCGCGAATAGCGGCGGCGCGCTGGCGCTGCCGCCGGTGGCTGCGAGCAGCTGGGCACTGGGTATCGGCCTGATGGTGCTGATCGGACTGGTGGTGGGCGCGTTACCCGCGATGCGCGCCATGCGCCTGAATATCGTCGATGCACTGGCCGGGCGCTGAGGAGACCGCGAGATGAATAGAACGAAGAACTTCATGATAAGTCTGGGCCTGGTCGTGGCTCTCGTCGTGGCGCTGGTGATCTGGATCATGTTGCCGTGGTACGGCGTATTGCTGGCCGCGCTGCTGTTCGCCGTGTGGATGGCGGTGACGCGTCGCGGGCATCAGGCGGCGTCGGTGACGGGCGTCGGCATCAGCACCTTGCGGCAGCGCCTGGGATCGTCCGCGGTGATCGTGATCGGCATCGCCGGCGTGGTCGGCGTGCTGGTCGCCCTGTTGGCGATGGGCGAAGGCTACAGCGAGACGTTGCGCAAGACCGGCAGCGCCGACACCGCGATCGTGATGCGCGGTGCGTCGGCCTCCGAAGTGATGTCGGTGCTGGAGCGCGACAACGTGGTGATCATTCCGCAGGCCAGGGGCATTGCGCATGATGCGCAGGGCAGGCCGATTGCCTCGCCGGAACTGGTGGTCGCCGCGAACCTGCCGATCAAGGGTGGCGGCGCCGATGACGTGGGCAGCGTGCAGCTGCGCGGCGTCGGCGAGCAGGCCTGGGCGGTGCGCCCCAACGTGAAGCTGATTGCCGGCCGCAAATTCCGTCCCGGCATGCACGAGCTGATGGTGGGCAAGGCGGCGCAGCGCCAGTTTGCCGGTTTGGATGTCGGTCATGAGATCAAGCTGGGCAACCAGACCTGGACCGTGGTGGGCGTGTTCGCTTCCGGCGATGCGCTGGATTCGGAACTGTGGGGCGATGCCAACGTGGTGGCGGATATCTATCGTCGCGGCGGCAGCCGTGCCTCGGTCACCGTGCGCCTGACCAATCCGCAGGCCTTTGATGCGTTCAAGGCCGAGCTCGAGGCCGACCCGCGCCTGAAGGTCGATGTCAGCACCACCTACGACTACTTCAGCAAGCAGTCCGAAGGCACCAGCAAGATCATCAAGGGCATCGGCATCACGGTCGGTGCGATCATGGCGATCGGTGCGATCTTCGGCGCACTCAACTGCATGTTCGCCGCGGTGGCCGCGCGTGCGCGCGAGATCGCCACGCTGCGCGCGATCGGTTTCCGCGGTCTGCCGGTGGTGGTGGCGATCATGCTGGAGACGATGCTGCTGGCGCTGCTTGGCGGGCTGCTTGGCGGGGCGCTGGCGTGGCTGATCTTCAACGGCTACACCGCGTCCACGCTGGCTGCCGGATCGGTCGGCAAGCTCAGCTTCGAGTTCAGCGTGACCCCGGCCTTGCTGTGGAGCGGGCTGAAGTGGGCTCTGGCGATCGGCTTCATCGGTGGCCTGTTCCCGGCGGTGCGCGCGGCACGACTGCCGGTGACCACGGCCTTGCGCGAACTGTAAGGGAGTCACGGCATGCGTCGTCATGGCGCATGCCGGCCAGCTCCAGCAGTCCCGGCAGCCCGGCGGCACGAAGATGCGTGCCGGGCGCCTCCAGCCCACGCTGCGCCGGGCAGCGGCAACTTCCCGAACGGTTGATCAGGCGCGCAAGGGAGCGCGCAGACGAGGGGTCGAATTCAGCCGTGGCGCTTCTGCTTCGCCAGCGTGATCACCACCACGCCAAGCAGGATGATCGCCATGCCGGTGAGGTCGTACGGGCCGACGTGCTCGCCGGCCAGCAGCACGCCGAACAGCACCGCCACCGGCGGGTTCACGTAGGCATAGCTGGTCGCCAGCGCGGGACGGGCGTGCTTGAGCACATACAGGTAGGCACTGAACGCGATGATCGAACCGAACACGGCCAGGTAGACCGCCGCCAGCGTGGCGCGCATGGCCGGATGCGCCGGCAGGTGCTCGCCGCCGGCAAAGCCGACCAGCAGCAGCGCCACGCTGGCACAGAGCATCTGCGCGGCGGTATTCATCGGCCCCGGCGGCATCTCCTGGCGCCGGCTCCAGACCGATCCGAAGGCCCAGCACATCGCGGCGACGATCAGTGCCAGCGCACCGAGCCGCGAACCGGACAGTCCGCTGCCAAGGTTCAGCACGATCACGCCGACAAAGCCGATCGCCAGGCCGATGCTCTCGCGCCGGTTCGGCCAGTCGCCATACATGCCGGAAAACAGTGCGGCGAACAACGGCATGCTGGCCACCGCCACCGCGGCAATGCCCGAGCTCACCCGCAGTTCGGCGAAACACACCAGGCCATTGCCGAAACCAAGCAGCAGCACGCCGGTGAACGCCGCATTGCGCCATTGCCGTGGCGTGGGCGGCGCCATCCCGCGCCAGCGCAAGAATCCATACAGCGCCACACCGGCGCACAGGAAACGGATGCCGGCGAGCAGGAACGGCGGATAGCTTTCCAGCGCGTAGCGGATGCCCAGATAGGTCGAGCCCCAGATCACATATAGCGCGAACAGCGCCAGTGGAATCATGATGCGCTGATCGGACAGGGCACGCGGCGTGACAGCCGCGGTGCTGGCGGAGGGATTGGACATAAGGGGACGCAAGCCGCGGAGTGGGTGCTGCGATTATCCGCGAGCCTGCCGGCGCCGGCGAGTGTCGATGCTGACATCGGCGGGCGTTGGCGCCACCTGTTCGCGGGCAAGCAGTTCGCGTTTGCGTTCGACGCCCCAGCGCCAGCCGCCGAGCGAGCCATCCTCGCGCACGATGCGGTGGCACGGCACGATCAGCGCCAGCCGGTTGCTGCCGCAGGCGCGTCCGATCGCCCGCGCCGCCTTGGGGTTGCCGAGTTCCGCGGCCAGTTCGCCATAGCTCTTGGTGGCGCCCTGCGGAATCCGCGTCAGTGCATCCCATACGCGCCACTGGAACGCGGTCGCGGCGACATCCAGTGGCGGCAGTGCTGGCGCCTCCGCATCGCTCCAGCCAAGTCCATGGGCAATCCGCGCGATGACCGCATCGAGCCATTCCTCGCGACCGTTGTCGACGCGTTCGCGCGTGGCGCGCGGAAATTCGCTGGCCAGGCGATCCTCCAGTTCGGCATCGTCGTCGCCCAGGGTCACCGCACAGATGCCGCGGCCGGTGGCGGCCACCAGCAACCGGCCCAGCGGGGTATCGGTGGTGGTGTAGCGGATGCTGGCGCCGGCACCGCCAGCGCGATAGCTGGCCGGCGTCATCCCGAGCAGGCGATCGCTGTGCTCGTAGACGCGGCTGCCGGAGCCGAAGCCGGCTTCGTAAACCGCGGCGGTCACCGCGGCGCCGTCGCGCAGCGCGACCTTCAGCTGGCCGAAGCGGCGGGCACGGTGGTATTCGGCCGGGCTCATGCCGTAGCGGCGCCGAAACGCACGCTGCAGATGACTGGGACTGAGGCTGGCGGTCTGCGCCAGCACGCTCAGCGTGGGTGCTTCATCCGCATGCTCGAGCTGCAGGCGTACGCGCTCGAGTGCGGCTTCGGTGGGCAGGCTGCGTGTATTCATGGCGGTATCCGCGGACGATGCCAGCAGACTAGGGCGATCGAGCGCGATCGACCATCCGGATCGTGCGCTCAGTGCGCGACCGGACGACCCTGCTGAATCACCACGAATTCGCCTTCGAGCACGGCCGGCTGATGAGGCGCGCCAGCGGCGGCGGACTGCGCCGGCATGCGGCCATGCTTCCATTGACGCCAGATCAGCAACAGCCCGCCGCCGACCAGCAAGACGCTGGCCACCACCAGTCCGAATACCAGCAGCACGCCGATCAGCGCCACGCCGATCAGCAGCGAAAGGGCGCGCAGCAACGGATGGCGGGAACGACGAATGGACGGCATGGAAAAGTACATGTGTTAAAAATCCGTGTGGTAAAATCAATGACTTACGCCACAACCATGGGGCCATCCGGCTCACGAGGCAAGTGCCGATGGATACAGTGACTTCCGCCCAGCCGTTGTGCCGGCTGGACGAGATTCCCGATGGTGGCGCCACCGCCGTCGATGCCCTGCTGGCCGATGGCGAGGAGAGCGTGATCCTGCTGCGGCATGGCGACGAGGTGCGCGGCTATCTCAACATCTGCCCGCATACCGCTCGCCGGCTCGACTATGCCCCCGGCAAGTTCCTGCTCAAGCAAGATACGCTGATCTGCGCCGTGCATGGCGCAACGTTCCATCAAGCCGATGGCTTGTGCGTGGCCGGCCCGTGCCGGGGAGAACATCTGCGTGCGGTGGCGGTATGCGTGGAGAACGGCGTCGTGCATCTGGCACGGGACGCCGGGATTCACGCTCGCGGCTGATCGCCAGCCAGTTCAGCTGATCCTGCGGAAGACCGCGTGCCGCTCAGTGAAACAGCAGGTTGATCGCGACCAGGGTGACGACCAGTACCAGCAGGGTCAGCGGCAGGCCGACGCGCAGGAAGTCCTTGCCGCGGTAGCCGCCCGGGCCGGTGACCATCATCAAGGCCGGATGGCCTGAGCTGAGCAGGAAAGTGTTGGACGAGGAAACCGCCACGATCAGCGCATAGGCCGAAGGGTTGCCGCCGGTGGCGACCGCTACGCTGATCGCGATCGGCACCATCATCACGGTGGCGCCGACGTTCGACATCACCTGCGAGAACAGCAGCGTGAGGATCCCCAGCGAAGCCTGCAGGATCCACGGCGATGCTGCGCCAAGGTACTGCAGCACTTCCTGGGCGATCCATGCGGCGGTGCCGGTGGCGTCCATCGACCAGCCCAGCGGAATCAGGCAGGCGGTGACAAAAATCGTCTTCCAGTTGATCGCCCGGTACGCCTCGTCCATGTTCAGCACGCCGGTCAGCAGCATGCCGATCGCGCCGGTCATCATCGCCACCGACAGGTCCAGATTGGTGAACAGCGCCAGGCATTTGGCCATCACGAAGAAGCCGACGGCCTGCCAGATCTTGCCTGGACGCTGCTCCTCTTTCGGGATGTCGGTGACGACGACCAGATCCTTGTCTTCCGCCGCCAGCGCGAGATCGCGCCAGTTGCTGTGCAGCACGACGGTATCGCCGGCGCGCAGGCTGACCCCGCGCACGTCGTCGCGGAACACCTGGTCACCGCGGGTTACCGCCAGCACCGAGATGCCGAACCGCTTGCGCAGGCGCAGATCGCCCACGGTCTGCTTG
>DAIMGD010000128.1:0-7028 GCA_036724165.1 Rhodanobacter sp. | reverse complement strand
GACCAGACCCCGCGAGCCCAAGATAAGCGCAGCTCCAGCCAGAGCTGTTGTTGCGTACTGAGCCATCCAATGCCATTCGTTCGTTGGGGCCATGCCGGGCAAAGCACCCAACGCAATTTGATGCTCGATCATCAGGATCATCACACCATGCCCCACGCAGCCACCCAGGCCGGCAATGAACACCCAGGCACCCAAGACCGAAAGAGCAATGTGCTGCAGCTGGTCGGCACTAATCGAACTCTCCAGGATTTCATGCCGGTTTCGCCCTACAGCCCACCAGACCAGGATGTTGGGCCATAGCCACAAGGCGAACGCCAACAGCAAGCCAATACCCTCCAACAGCATGATCCCCAGCACCAAATGTCCACCTTCGTTGAGCAACGTCACAAGGAGGCTTGGCACTTGTTCCAGGATACCCACCGCCATAAGTACGGCACCCAGCCGGACGGCTATACAAAGCACCGTGTACAACGTGGTTTTCATCATTTTCCCCTGTGCCGGATTCCGCGATTTCAGGATGCCGCGAACTGGCGCCGCATCACAGGTCGCGCAGGCTCTCGACCATGCCGTCGGCACCGACCGAGAGCAGCTTCAAGGTATTGGTGCCGCCACCCTGACCGACGTGGTCGCCATGCGTGAGGATCACGCGATCGCCTTCGCTCAGGCGGCCCTGCGCGAACAGCTGCTGTACCGCGGCACGGGCGGTGGCCGCGGAACTCAGGCCCTCATGTGAAAACGCCACCGGCCGCACGTCGCGCAGCAGCAGCATGCGCCGGCGCGCATCGGCCAGCGGCGACAGGGCATAGATCGGTATCGCGGTGCGATAGCGCGACAGCCACTGCGCGGTGGCGCCGGACTCGGTCAGCGCGACAATCGCACGCACACCCAGCTCGCCGGCGAGCAGCATCGCGGCCAGCGCGATCGCCTGGTCGGTGCGATCCAGCCGGTGCCCGGCCGTGGTCAGGTCTTCCTTCGGCTCGAACTGGCGCTCCGCGCCGAGGCAGATCCGGCGCATCGCCGCCACCGCCTTGTCCGGATGCGCGCCAGCGGCGGTTTCCTCCGACAGCATCACCGCGTCGGTGCCGTCGATCACCGCATTCGCCACGTCGAGTACTTCGGCGCGGGTCGGGATCGGCGAGCGCACCATCGACTGCAGCATCTGCGTGGCGGTGATCACCGCGCGATTGCGCTGCACCGATTCGCGGATGATCTTCTTCTGCAGGCCGGGCAGCTCGGCATCGCCGATTTCCACGCCGAGGTCGCCCCGCGCCACCATCACCACGTCCGAGGCGTCGATGATTTCGCCCAGCACCGGAATCGCGTCGGCGCGTTCGATCTTCGCCACCAGCGCGGCGTTGCCACCGGCTTCTTGCAGCAATCGACGCGCCTGATGCATGTCCTCGGCCGAACGCACAAACGACACCGCCAGGAAATCCGCGCCGATCTCGGCGGCCAGCTTGATGTCGGCCTTGTCCTTGTCCGACAGCGCGGTCACCGAAAGCCCACCGCCCTGCCGGTTGAGGCCCTTGCGATTGGACAGCTTGCCGCCGACCAGCACCTGGCAACGCACTTCGGCACCGGCTACCTCCAGCACGGTCAACGCGAGCAGGCCGTCGTCCAGCAGCAGCACATCGCCGGCATGCACATCCTGCGGCAATTCGTAGTAGCTGACACCGACGCGGGAGGCATCACCGTCCGGCGCATCGGGACGACAGTCCAGCACGAACGACGCCCCATCGAGCAGTTCCACCGGACCGTTCGCGAACTTCTCGATGCGGATCTTCGGCCCCTGCAGGTCGGCCAGCACGCCGACCTCGCGACCGGCGGCCAGCGACGCCGCGCGCACCGCATTGGCGCGTGCACGATGATCGTCCGGCAGGCCATGCGAGAGGTTCAGGCGAACCACGTCGACGCCTTCGGCAATCAGTTTTTCCAGCATGCCCGGTGCATCGGTGGCCGGGCCGAGAGTGGCGACGATCTTGGTGCGGCGTGTAGCAGTTTCGGTAATCATGCGGGGAGCCTAGCAGAACTATTCGCGGGCTTCGTCAGCCACCAGCCGGGGCCGGCGCATCGCCGCGCAGGGCGAGGTTGAGCAGCTCGGCCAGCCGCCGACCGGCTTCACGCAGACGTTGTTCGGCCATCGGCAATTCGGCATGCACGTACGCCGGAGTGACGACATGGCCCGGCGGATAAAAGCCGGTTTCGGCGGTGATCCGGCAGGACTCCTCCGCCCATTGCGCGTAGGGGTTGTCGAGCGGCGCGATCGGCGGCGGCAGGACCACCGGAACCGCTGAGTCCAGCGCCTGTGCATAGGCCTGCCAGTCGAGGTGACGGGAATACAGCATGCCCGAGTCCCACACCTTGTGCAGGTTGCTGCCCTTGCCGTCGAACTGCACCTGATAGGTGTTGCCGCCCTTGTCGTCGCGGTAGCCGGCATGCAGCGGCTGATGGATATCACCGACGAAATGCACCACGAATTTCAGTGCCTCGCGGCGCATGGCATCGGGCTGGCTGCGATCGCCCAGCACGGCGACGTAATGCTCCAGGCCGCCGACGACGCAACGGCCATCGCGACAGTCGCGCGGCGGCACGTAGTCGCAATCGCTGTCGTGGAAATTGATGTAGTGCAGGCTGCGAGTCTGCTTCCACAGCTCGGCCAATGCCGGATCGTCCTGCAGCTGATCGGGCCAGTTGGCGATATCGGCCAGCGAACGGGTGTGCTCCGGCGCCAGCAGGCGCTCGACCTCGGCCTCGGCGCCCGGGCTCAGGTGTCGCTGCGCCAGTTCGGCGACCACGCTGTGACCGAGCGGCCCCCATGCCTGCACCGGCGCAATGATCAGAAAGGCGAGCAGGAACATGGTGCAGCGGCGAGTGACCGACATGTATTGATCCGGCTGGCGAAGCATCGAAGTCTGCCACAGCCGGCTGGCAACTTTGCGACGGTAGCGCGCGTGCCCGCCGGCAGCCCTCGGCGGCGCCAGGCGCAAGGCGCCGATTGGCTGTAAAATCGCGGTTTTGCCGGCCGCTCGCCGCGGTCCCGTTTTCATTCCCTTCTGGAGGACGCCCGCTCATGACCATCAAGGTCGGCATTAACGGCTTTGGCCGCATCGGTCGCAATGTACTTCGCGCCGCCGTGCAGAACTTCGGCAACGACATCGAGATCGTGGCGATCAACGACCTGCTCGAGCCGGACTACCTTGCCTACATGCTCAGCTACGACTCGGTGCACGGCCGCTTCAAGGGTGATGTCAAGGTGGAAGGCGGCCAGCTGGTGGTCAACGGCAAGACCATCCGCCTGACCCAGGAACGCGACCCGGCCGCGCTGAAGTGGAGTGAGGTCGGCGCCGACGTGGTGATCGAATCCACCGGCCTGTTCCTCGACAAGGTCACCGCGCAGAAGCATCTGGACGCGGGCGCGAAGAAAGTGATCCTGTCGGCGCCATCGAAGGACGACACGCCGATGTTCGTCTACGGCGTCAACGACAAGAAGTACAACGGCGAGGCGATCATCTCCAACGCCAGCTGCACCACCAACTGCCTGGCGCTGATCGCCAAGGTCATGCACGACAAGTGGGGCATCAAGCGCGGCCTGATGACCACCGTGCACGCCACCACGGCCACCCAGAAGACCGTCGACGGTCCGAGCAACAAGGACTGGCGCGGCGGCCGCGGCATCCTGGAGAACATCATTCCCTCCTCCACCGGCGCCGCCAAGGCCGTCGGCGTGGTGATCCCCGAGCTCAACAAGAAGCTCACCGGCATGAGCTTCCGCGTACCGACCTCGGACGTGTCCGTGGTCGACCTCACCGTCGAGCTGGAAAAGCCCGCAACCTATGCGGAGATCTGCGCCGAGATGAAGACACAGAGCGAAGGCGCACTGAAGGGCATCCTCGGCTACACCACCGACAAGGTCGTCGCCACCGATTTCCGCGGTGATGCGCGCACCTCGATCTTCGACGCGGAAGCCGGCATCGCGCTCGACGATACCTTCGTCAAGCTGGTCAGCTGGTACGACAACGAGTGGGGCTACTCGAACAAGTGCCTGGAGATGGTGCGGGTCGTCGCCAGCAAATAGCCCCGCCGTTCCGGGCCGAAGGAACCGCGCCAGCCGGCGCGGTTTTTTTTGCGCGTGACCGTCGCGCACACAGCGTTTCTGACTTGGGACAAGCGCGCGCGGCGAAGCAGCGCTACACTGGCTAGATGCGAATCAATCTTGTTTGTGGCATCGCCATGACGTGCCTGCTGACCCTGTGCACACCGGCATGGTCGTCCCCGGCCACGGCGCAGAGCGTCGACGCGAGCGTGCCGCAAACCTGGCAGATGCTCGATTACCTGGCCACGGACTATGCCGGCGCGGTGAAGGACGGCGTCGTCATCAGCCGCTCCGAATATGCGGAGATGCGCGAGTTCGGGAGCACCGCACGCCAGCGCATCCGGGGACTGCCGAACGCTCCCGGCTCGGTCGCCCTGCTGACCCAGGCCGATGGCCTGGTCGAGGCGATCGACGCCAGGCGTCCGGTCGACGAAGTGGCGCGCAAGGCTCACGCACTGGCCGACGCGCTGCTGCTGCAGTACCCCGTGACGACCGCGCCCGCGCACGCACCGGATCTGGCTCGCGGCGCCACGCTATACCGACAGACCTGCGCGGCATGCCATGGCGACGGCGGTCACGGCGATGGGCCGGCAGGCCGGCTGCTGGATCCGCCGCCGATCGATTTCACCAGTCAGGCACGCGCCGACCAGCGCAGCGCGCTGTCGTTGTACGAGGTGATCAGCCAGGGCGTGGCCGGTACGGCGATGTCCAGTTACGCCCAGCAATTCTCGGTGCAGGACCGCTGGTCGCTGGCGTACTACGTCGGTTCGCTGGCCTATCCGGCGACGACGGCGGCAGGCACAGCGGCGTGGTCGCAGGATCCGGCGGCGCGTCAGCGGATTACGGATCTGAAGGATCTCTCGCATGCCCGCGTGACCCAGCTGGCGGCGGCAGTCGGCGCCGTGGAGGCCCGCACCATCGTTGGCTATCTGCGCCGACATCCACAAGCGTTGCAGCAGTCGCTGAGCGGACTGCCGCTGGCGCGCGCCCGGCTGGCCGCCAGCGTGGCCGCCTACCGCTCCGGCGACGGCGACGAAGCGACCCGGCTTGCCCTGTCGGCCTATCTCGATGGCGTCGAGCCGGTGGAGCCGCAGCTCAACGCGCGCGATGCCGGACTGCGCGCCACCCTGGAAACCGCGATGGGCGCCTATCGCACCGCGCTGTCGCGCCAGGCGTCGAACGAAGATGTGCAATCGCGCGCGGCCGCCATCGATGCGCTGCTGCAGCGCGCGCAGCAGGCCACCGCGCAGAGCGCGAGTGATCCGGCGGCGGTCTTCCTCGGCGCCTTCACGATCCTGGTGCGCGAAGGCCTGGAGGCGTTGCTGGTGGTGGTGGCATTGTTGGCGTTCCTGCGCAAGGCCGGCCGCGTCGAGGTGGTTCGTCACGTGCATGCGGGCTGGATACTCGCGCTGGTCGCCGGCGGCATCACCTGGGGTGCTGCCAGCTATGTGATCTCGATCAGCGGTGCGGGCCGCGAACTGACCGAAGGTCTTTCCTCGCTGTTTGCCGCCGCGGTGCTGGTCAGCGTCGGACTGTGGATGCACCAGAAGAGCATCGGCGGTCGCTGGCAGGCCTATCTGAAACAGAAGATGACCGCGGCATTGAACCGGCGCTCGGCCTGGTTCCTGTTCGGCCTGGCGTTCATCTCCGTCTACCGCGAAGTATTCGAGACGATCCTGTTCTACGCCGCCCTGTGGAACGACGGCCAGCACGGGTGGCTGCTCGGCGGCATCGGCGCCGGCACCCTGGTGCTCGGCGGGATCGCCTGGGTGCTGATGCGCACCAGTCGACGGCTGCCGCTGGCCACCTTCTTCGCGGCCAGTTCGGTGCTGATCGCGGTGCTGGCGATCGTGCTCACCGGCAAGGGCGTCGCGGCGCTGCAGGAGGCTGGCTGGATCGCGGTGAGTCCGCTGCGGCTGCCGCGGATCGAGTTGCTCGGGATCTATCCGACGGCGCAGTCGATGCTGGCACAGGTGCTTGTCGTGGTCCTGCTGCTGCTGGGCTTTGCATGGAACCTGCGCCGCGGCGCAGGAAAGCCGTCCGGAAACGACGCCGGCTGAAGCCCTTCGACCGTCGTCGCATCGACGCGCTCGGCGTGGCACCGGTCGGGACGCCGGCAGGCTGCGTGCATGCGCGCGCCCCGGCTCCTTCGCCGACCAGCGATCAACCCGTCGCGAGCTGTTTTGTGCGTGGCAGCCGGATGCGTCGCATCCAGGCAATCACCGGACCCTGCCGAAAGTCCTCGGCACCGCGTCCGAATGGCGCACACTGGCCTGGAGACGTGCTGCGGCAACATGCCGCACGATGTTTGCCGCACGTTTCCCCGCCACTTGATCCAGGTCAACGCACCGCACCGGTTCGCCGACACACTGTCTTCATCAACCAACCTGGTGTTCCATGCCCCATACCGAGCACTACAACGACAAGGTCGTGCGCCAGTTCCTGCTCGCCGCGGCCGTCTGGGGCATCATCGGCATGTCGGTCGGCGTGTACATCGCCGCGGAGCTGATGTGGCCCGCGCTGAACTTCGACATCCCGTGGCTGACCTTCAGCCGGATCCGTCCCGACCACACCTTCGGTGTGATCTTCGCGTTCGGCGGCTCGGCATTGATGGGCACCTGTTACTACGTGGTGCAACGCACCGGGCATGCCCGGCTTGCACTCGACCGACTGGCCGGCTTCACGTTCTGGGGCTGGCAACTGGTCTGCGTGCTGGCGATGATTTCGATGCCGCTCGGCGCGACCCGGGGCAAGGAATATGCCGAACCAGAATGGATTGTCGCCATTCTCATCGCGGTGGTATGGGTGAGCTTCGGCGTGGTGTTCTTCGCCAGCCTGGCGCGTCGGCGCATCAAGCATATCTACGTATCGAACTGGTACTACGGCGCCTTCATCATCGCGGTCGGCCTGCTGCACATCGTCAACGGCCTGGTGC
>DAIMGD010000127.1:0-7041 GCA_036724165.1 Rhodanobacter sp. | reverse complement strand
GAGATCATGCGGATCTTGTCTTGGGTCTTGTTTGCCATGATTTAAGTCCTCAGACCTTGTCGCCGCGGGCACGCATCTCGGCAATCACGGCTTCGATGCCATTCTTGTCGATCGTGCGCAGGGCGTTGTTGGACACACGCAGCTTGATCCAGCGGTTTTCGCTGGCGACCCAGAAGCGACGCTCATGCAGGTTCGGCAACCAGCGACGACGGGTGCGGTTGTTGGCGTGCGAGACGTTGTTGCCGCTCATCACACCTTTACCGGTGACTTGACATACACGGGCCATGATGACCTCCGTAAGAATGACTTCAACAAGCCGGGGCTTGATGAAAGCCGTGATTACCACCCGTTAGCCAGGGCGACATCGGCCCAGCGGCGCCATGCGCCACGCGATGCTGGAGAGTGTTGCCAACGCATGATCGTGAGGTCCGTACCGCGTGGCGGACTGCCCGGAAGTACCGGGTCGACATAGGCGAGCCGTGCATTCTCGCAAAATCCCGCTCTGCGCGCAATCCGGGCCGGCCCGCCGAATGCGGGCCCGCGTGCGCACTGCAGGGATGTATGGAACAATCAGCCTCTTTTGACACACAAAATTGAGGGATTCCCGATGGCAGAGGTTATCGCCGACGGCCAGGCCAACGGCCAGGCCAATCAGCCACAGCTGATGGTGCAGAAGATTTATGTGAAGGACGTCTCCTTCGAAGCACCGAATTCCCCGCAGATCTTCCATGAGGTCGACGAAAACGATCAGCCGCAGGTGCAGCTGAACGTCGCTCAGAAATCGACGGACCTCGGCAATGGTCTTTACGAAGTGGTGCTCAGCCTCACCTTGACCTGCACCGTCGGTCAGCGCACCGCGTATCTGGCCGAAGTGGAACAGGCCGGTCTGTTCGGCATTGCCGGCTTCAACGAGAGTGAGCATGCCGGGATCATCGGCAGCTATTGCCCGAACCTGCTGTTCCCGTATGCCCGCCAGGTGATTTCCTCGCTGATATTGGAAGGCGGCTTTCCGCCGTTCCTGTTGCAGCCGATCAATTTCGATGCGTTGTTTGCCGAGCAGCAGCGCCGCATGATGGGTGGCGACGAGGCCCCGGCCATGCTCAACAGCTGAGCCGACGGCATGGCTGAACACCCGATGCTGACGGTCCTCGGTGCTGGCTCCTGGGGCACCGCGCTGGCGGCGCTGACCGCCCGCAACGGCGTGCCGACCCGGCTATGGGGGCGGGATCGCGATGCGCTGGCGATGATCGCGAGCCGCCGCTGCAACCAGCGCTACCTGCCGGATATCGAACTGCCGCGGGAGCTGGATTACGACAGCGAGCTGGCCACCGCCGTGCGTGGGGCCGGGATCGTGTTGATCGTGGTGCCCAGCCACGCGTTCGCCTCGATGCTGGCGGAGTTGGCGCCCCTGCTCGACCCCGGCACGGCGATTGCGTGGGCGACCAAGGGCTTCGAGCCGGGTACCGGCAGGTTCCTGCATGAACTGGTGGCCGAGCAGTTGCCCGGCCGGGCGGCCGCGGTGATCACCGGCCCGTCGTTCGCCCGCGAGGTGGCCGCCGGCCTGCCCAGCGCGGTTACCGTGCATTCGGACGATGACGCCTTCGCCCAGCAGCTGGCCGGCCTGCTGCACGCCCCGAATCTGCGTGCGTATTCGGGCGGCGATGTGCTCGGCGCCGAACTGGGCGGTGCGATGAAAAACGTGCTGGCGGTGGCCACTGGCATCGCCGACGGCATGCAGCTGGGCCTGAACGCGCGCGCCGGCCTGATCACCCGCGGCATGAACGAGATGCTGCGTCTGGGCGTGGCGCTCGGCGCGCGCCCGGAGACCTTGATCGGCCTGTCCGGGCTGGGCGATCTGGTGCTGACCTGCACCGGCGACCTGTCACGCAATCGCCGGCTCGGACTCGCGCTCGGCCGTGGCGTGGCGATCGACGAAGCGGTGCGGCAGATCGGTCAGGTGGTGGAGAGCGTGCTCACCGCGGACGAAGTGATGCGACTGGCCGACAAGCATGCGCTGGACCTGCCGATCAGCGCCGGCGTGCGCGCCGTGCTGCACGGGGAAGTCACCCCGGTCGATGGACTGCGGGCACTGATGGCGCGCGAGCAGAAACCGGAATATCCGCACGGTCTGTTCGGCAACGATTGAGCCGGCCGGCGCCGGATCGCGATACGCCAAACCAGGGTCGATCGAGATGCTCGCCGGCGAGCGAGCATCTGCTCAAGGCCTGCTAAGCTCAATGTTTTGGTTGTCGCCACGGATCGCATGCGGATGCAGCAGCCGGACGAGAAACAGCACGACACTACGCCGCCATTGCCCGGCGACGACGAAGCCTTGCCGATCGCGTGGCGTCGGCTGCTGGCCGCACCCAAGCCGAGCGTGGTGAGTGATCACGGCGTGCTGGGTTTCTTTCTGGAAGTGATGCCGGAAGAGGGCGCCGCGTTCGCCCGGCTGGACGTGGCGCCGGTGCTGCTGGCGCTGGCCGAGCACGGTCGCTACGCGCGGCCGGTGCCGCTGGACAGCCGCCACCTGGCGCAGTCGCCGCTGCAGCCGCACGAGCAACGCCTGGCCGCGACCATCCTCGGGTTGCCGCAGAGCGTGCGCAAGAGCCGCAGCTATGCGCGCCTGAGCGGCCATGTCGGCGATACCTTGCTCGCGGAAATACTCGACACCGCACCCTGTTTCCTGGGCGGTCTGGGCGGACTGCGCCTGTCGCGCGGCAAGTCGCATCAGCTCAACTGGCATTGGCATATGGAGCTTGACGGCAGCCAGCGTCTGCTGCCGCTGATGCCGCACAGTCAGCGGCTGCTGCGCATCGATGGCCTGTGGTACCTGGATGCCGAGCGCGCCACGCTGGGTCTGTTCGACGCCGCGGCTGAAGAAACCCACTGGCTGGAGCTGCCCTCGCTCAAGCACGAGCATGGTCGACGTCTGCGCAGCCGGTTGCCGAACAGCCGGCTGGCCACGCGGGTACCGTTGCCGCAGGTGTTTGGTGAAGTGCGCCGCTCGCAACTGGCGCCGAAGCCGGTGCTGGTGTTGCACGCGTTGACCCGGCATGCGCGGCTGGCCGCCGGCACGCCGCCGCTGGGTTACGCGCGGCTGGCGTTCGACTACGCCGGCGAACGGCTGCCCGGCCGCGGTGGCGAACCGCTGGTGCGCCGCGTGCGCAACGGCCAGCTGGTCGAGATCACCCGCCGCCGCGCCGAAGAACTCTCCGCGATGGAGCAGCTTGAGCACGTCGGACTGACCCCGGGCGTGGATACCGAAGGCCTGCCGTGGGATGTCGCCGACACCTTGCCGGACGATGCCTGGCTGTTTCCCGGCACCGGTTATGCGGGCGCGCTGGAAGTGAACACGCCGGCCCGCTGGCTGGCGTTGCGACCCAGGCTCGAAGAGGAGAACTTCCAGGTCGAGTACGCGCCGAGTTTTCCGTTCGAGGTGCTGGAAGGTCCGGTGCGCTGGTATGGCCATGCGCTGGAAGATGCCGATGATCACGCCTTCGACCTGGAAATCGGCATCGAGCTGGATGGCCAGCGGCACAACCTGCTGCCCGCGGTGGCGCAGGCGCTGGCCGAACATCAGTTGAACCTGAGCCCGGCGCCGAACGAGCCGGAGGACGCCGTCTGGTACGCGCCGGTCGATGCGCGCCGGCGCGTGCCGGTGCGCCTGAAGGAGCTGCGCGGCCTGCTGGCGCCGCTGGCCGAATACCTGGAGAAGCCACGCAAGAAACTGCATCTGCCGCGGGTGCAGGCCGGGCGGCTGGAGGAACTTGTCGCCGCGATGCCTGGCGGCAGCACGCTGGAAGCGTCCGAGCCGCTGCTCGGTTTTGCCGCGCGTCTGCGCGATGCCGCTGAGCGCGCCAGCGACGTGGTGCCGGCAGGCCTCACAGTGGAACTGCGGCCGTACCAGCGCGAGGGCCTGCGCTGGCTGAATGCGCTGGCCGAAGCCGGCGTCGGCGGCGTGCTGGCCGACGACATGGGCCTGGGCAAGACGCTGCAGCTGATCACTCATCTGCTGTCACTGAAGCAGGGCGGCGCGCTGACCCAGCCAGCGCTGATCGTGGTGCCGACCAGCCTGATCCCGAACTGGCAATCGGAAATCGCCCGCTTCGCGCCGATGCTGCACGTGCTGACCCTGCACGGGCCACAACGCGCCGAGGAGTTTGCCCAGCTCGGCGCGCAGGACATCGTGCTGACCAGTTACGCGTTGCTGCCGCGCGACGTGGTCACCTTGAGAAAACAACCCTTCGCGCTGATCGTGCTGGACGAGGCGCAACAGGTGAAAAACCCGCGCACTCAAGCCCGCCGTGCGCTGCTCAGCCTGCGCACGCCGCGCTATGTCTGCCTCACCGGCACGCCGCTGGAAAACCATCTGGGCGAGCTGTGGTCGCAGATCGATCTTTCGGTGCCCGGCCTGCTCGGCGACGAAGGCGCGTTCCGTCGCCACTATCGCGTGCCGATCGAGAAACAGCATGACGAGGAATGCCAGCAGCGACTGAACCTGCGCCTCGCACCGTTCATCCTGCGCCGGACCAAGGCGCAGGTGGCGAAGGAATTGCCGCCAAAAACCGAGATCACCCGCCGCGTGGTGCTGGAAGGTCGCCAGCGCGAACTCTACGAAGGCCTGCGCCTGTCGCTGGCCGAAGAGTTGCGCGAGGTGATCGCCCAGCGCGGCATTGCACACTCCGGCATCGTGGTGCTCGACGCGTTGCTCAAGCTGCGGCAAGTCTGTTGCGATCCGCGCCTGGTGAAACTGGAAGTGGCGCGCGGCGTGCACGAGTCGGCCAAGTTCGAGCTGCTGATGGACATGCTGCCGGCGCTGCTCGACGAAGGTCGCAAGGTGCTGTTGTTCTCGCAGTTCACCGGCATGCTCAAGCTGATCGCCGCCGAGCTCGACCGCCGGCGCATCCGCTACGTCACCCTCACCGGCGAGACGCGCGATCGCGCCGAGCCGGTGCAGCGGTTCCAGAACGGCGAGGTGCCGCTGTTCCTGCTGTCGCTGAAAGCCGGCGGCGTCGGCCTCAACCTCACCGCCGCCGACACCGTGATCCACTACGACCCGTGGTGGAATCCCGCCGCCGAAGCGCAGGCCAGCGACCGCGCGCATCGCATCGGCCAGGACAAGCCGGTGTTCGTGTTCCGCCTGATCACCTCCGGCACGGTGGAAGAACGCATCGAGGAACTGAAGGCACGCAAGGCCGAACTCGCCGCCGCGGTGCTGGAAGGCGGCGGCAGCCGCGAGAAGCTCAGCTTCGACCAGGTCGATCTGGACGCGCTGCTGGCGCCGGGCTGACGCGGAAGCTGGCCGGCACGCCGGCTGGCGTGGCCTTCAGCGCGGCAGCAACGATTTACCCGATTCCAGCACCGCCAGCGCGGCGGCACCGAGCAGGCCGGGCTCGGGATGAATGATCGCTACCGTCGGTACCTGCTCCATGGTGTCGCGGAAGCGGCCCTTGGCCTCGAAGCGTTCGCGGAAGCCGCCGTGTTGCAGCCAGGGCAGCAGGATCGGCAGCACGCCGCCGGTGAGATACACGCCGTCCCAGCCGCCCATGGTCAACACCAAGTCGCCGGCGACGCTGCCGAAGATGCCGGCGAGCGTCTCCACCGTGCGCACGCACATCGCATCGCTGCCGGCGACGGCGCGCGAGGTGATGTCTTCCGGGGTGAAGTCCTCGGTGGGTTCGCCGGCGATGTCGCTGAGCGCGAGATACAGATTGACCAGCCCGTTGCCGCAGATCATCCGTTCGTTGGAGACGCGGCCGAAGCGCTGGTTGAGCCGCTGCAGGATCTCGATGTCCTCGACCGTATGCGCGGCGAAGCCGGCATGGCCGCCCTCGCTTTCCAGCACGCTGCTGTGGCCGTCGCGCAGCAACAGGCCGCCGACGCCGAGGCCGGTGCCGGGTCCCATCACCACGAAGGTCTGCGACGGGCGATGGCCCAGCTGCGGCAACGGCTGCTTGCCGACGGAAATCAGCTGGTCGGCGGTCAGCAACGGCACCGCCATGCTCTGCGCCGCAAAGTCGTTGACTAGGCGCACCGAACCCATGCCGAGCTTGGCTTGCAGCGCGTGCGCATCGACTGCCCACGGATTGTTGGTGATCTGCACGGTCTGGCCGTCTGCGATGCGCCCGGCGGCGGCGATGATCGCGTGCTGTGCGGCCAGGCCGGTGTCGGTGAAGTACTGCCGGATCGCGTCGACCAGCGTGTCGAAATCCGTGACCCGGTAGCGTCGCACGCTGTCGCTCAGCAGCGGCGCAGCCAGGTTGGTGTCCGCAAGCGCGAAACGGACATTGGTGCCACCGAGATCGACAAGCAGGGTGGGGGCACGACTGGACTGACTCATGAATCTTCCCGACAGCATGGAACGCCAAGCCTGCCGGCGTAACGGCGGTTCGTCCAGTCTTTTTGCCGATCCGTACGGTACGGAATAGCCGTGATATGTCCGACGCACGGCTTCACGCAAACCGCGAGCAAGTGCCCGATTCCAGCGAGGGAGCCGCAGGCGGGCGTAAAATGCGCGGACTTCGTCATGAGTATCCGCCATGAGCTTTCCCGCCATCCGCATGCGTCGCATGCGCCGTGACGCCTTTTCCCGTGCGCTGATGCGCGAGCACACCTTGCTGGCCAGCGACCTGATCATGGTCGCGTTCGTGATCGAGGGCCAAGGCCAGCGCGAAGCGGTGCCGTCGATGCCCGGCGTGGAGCGGCTGTCGATCGACCAGCTGCTGAAGCTGGCTGGCGAATGCGTGCGGCTCGGCATCCCGGCGCTGGCGCTGTTCCCGTCGCCCGGTTCGGCGGTGAAAAGCGAGGACGCCGCCGAAGCATGGAATCCCGATGCGCTGATGCAGCGCGCCACCCGCGCGCTGAAGGCGACGTATCCCGAGCTGGGTCTGATCGGCGACGTCGCACTCGATCCGTACACCACGCACGGCCAGGACGGCCTGATCGACGACACCGGCTACGTGATGAACGAGCCCACCGTCGAGGCGCTGATCAAGATGTCGCTGGCGCAGGCCGAGGCCGGCATGGATTTCGTGGCGCCGT
>DAIMGD010000126.1:0-7068 GCA_036724165.1 Rhodanobacter sp. | reverse complement strand
TCGATGTCGAAGTCGGGCATCGACACGCGTTCGGGATTGAGGAAGCGCTCGAACAGCAGGTCGAACTGCAGCGGATCCAGATCGGTGATCTTCAGTGCCCAGGCAACCAGCGAGCCGGCGCCGGAACCGCGGCCCGGGCCGACCGGAATGCCGTTCTGTTTGCCCCAGTTGATGAAGTCCGCCACGATCAGGAAGTAGCCCGGGAAACCCATCTCGATGATCACGTCCAGCTCGCGTTCCAGCCGCGACTGGTAGTCGCCGGGCGTGCGCCCGGCGGCCAGTGGCGCGGCGAGCAGGCGCTCCCTCAGGCCTTCGCGCGACAGTTCGCGGATATAGCTGGCGAGGTCGTGGGCTTCGGGCACCGGAAAGTCGGGCAGGTAGTACTTGCCGAATTCCAGCTCCAGGTTGCAGCGCTTGGCCAGCTCGATGGTGTTTGCCAGCGCCTCGGGAATATCGGCGAACAGCACAGCCATCTCTTCGGGCGATTTCAGGTATTGCTGATGGCTGTATTCGCGCGGGCGCTTGGCATCGGCCAGTACGCGGCCCTGATTGATGCAGACGCGTGCCTCGTGCGCCTCGAAGTCGTCCTGGGTGAGAAAACGCACATCGTTGCTGGCCAGCACCGGCAGTCCCAGTTCGGCAGCCAGGCCGAGCGCCGCGGTGTTCCATTTTTCCTCGCCGTCGCGACCGCAGCGGGTCAGCTCCAGATACAGCCGGCCGGGAAACATCCCTGCCAGCGGACGAAGTCTTGCGAGTGCCGCAGCGATGCCCTGATTCGCCACGACGCGGCCGATCTCGCTTTCGCGGCCCAGCAGGGCGATCAGTCCGTGCGCCGACTCCGCCTGCAGCCAGCCGGCCTCGACCAGTGCGCGGCCGCCGTGCTGGCCCTCGCGCCATGCGCGCGAAACCAGTCGCGACAAGTTGAGGTAACCCTCGCGGTTCTGGCACAGCAGGGTCAGTCGCCACGGGCGCGGATCGTCAGCTGCCGAGATCCACAGGTCGCAGCCGCCGATCGGCTTGATACCCGCCGCGCTGCACGCCTTGTAGAACTTCACCAGCGCGAACATGTTGCATTCGTCGGTCAGCGCCACCGCCGGAATACCATCGCGCACGCAGGCAGCGACCAGCGCCTTGATGCGGATGGTCGAATCGACCAGCGAGTATTCGCTGTGCAGGCGCAGGTGGGTATAGCGGACGGTCATGCAGGTTTACGCGGTGATTCCATGCAGGCTAACCGGCGCTCCGCCCAGCGGCAAGATTGACTTCCGCGCGGTTTGCGCGATTCGGGACGGCGGCTGGAATCGTCTCGTTGAAGTCGTGTCGTCCGTGGGCGGACGGTTCAATGGCTGGCGGTGACTGCGGCTGTGATCGGCGGCGCCGGCTCGACCAGCAGCGCGTTGATCTCGGCCACCAGATCGTCCAGCATGTCTTCGCCGTAACCGACATGGATATGCGCCACGGTGCCATCGCGATGCAGCATCACCATCACCGGGATACCCTTGTTGGAGCCATAGGGCTTGCCGATCGCGCCGTCGCGATCCCAGCTGATCAACAGTCCGGGCAAACGCTTTCTGAGCAAGCGGACGCTGTGCACGAACGTGTCGTGGTCTTCCTTGGAGTCGATGGCTACGACTTGCAGCGGCAGGCCGCGCTGGGTCGCGACTCCCTGCAGCCCGGCCAGCACCGGCATCTCCTTCATGCAGTAGCCGCACCAGGTCGCCCAGAAGCTGATCACCACGACCTTGCCGTGCAGCGCTGACAGACTCAGCATCTTGCCGTCCAAGCTGGTGCCCAATGCGTCCGGCGGTCTGGTGCCTGGCTGCATCTCTGCACTGGCAGCAAAGCAGAACGTTATTGCGAGCAGTGCGAAAACGATCCTGCGCATGTCGTCCATCCCCTGATTGGTATTGCCAGCGTAGCAACCGAAGGTGGATGACGAAAGCAGCGATGAGCGACCGGCGCCAATGACTGTCACCACCGAAAGGTGCGAAGCACTCCCCATGTTCAACAAACCCAGCCTCGCGACCCGGCAGGGTGATCAGTGCGTGGGCCGACTCCGCCTGCAGCCAGCCGGCTTCGAGCAGTGCACGGCCGCCGTGCTGACCGTCGTGTCACGCGCGCGAAACCAGTCGCGACAGGGTCGCCGCCGCCGATCGGCTGGATGCCCGCCGCGCCGCACGCCTTGCGGAACTTCACCAGCGCCTTGCCGCGGATGGCCGAAGCGGCCAGCGAGTATTTGCTGTGCAGCTGCAGATGGGTATGGCGGACGGTCATGCAGGCTTGCGCGTCAAGTTCGTGCTGGCTATCGCGAGCAAGCTTGACGGCATGACCAAAGTGCCGCCGCGGCGGCGTGCGGCGCTCTAGCCGCTTTGCCGATGACGCCACCGCCAGGACATGGGGCAACGACTGACCTGGATATTCCTGCCGACAGCGCTCAGCGACAGTCAGCGCACACGAAAGCGGACGCCTTCTTCAGCAGGTTCGACATATTGAACGTAATGTTCCAGCGCACTCACCAACAGCACATGCAGATCGTAGTCGGCGTGGCGCAGCACGATATCCTCGACGCCCGTTGTCGCGACCAGGGGTTCGCTGGATGCCAATGGTGGAAGCGGTGTTGGCATGCTGGCCGGCGCTGGTTGTTCGGCGGGGCGGTGATGGATCGGATAGTTCATGGCATGACTCCTGCGGATCAGGGTGAGTCACTGTTGGCGGCAGGTCGGCGTATCGGGGACGGGGGCGGCCGCTGGACTCGGGCATCCGTGTTGTTTGACTCCTGCAAGTCAATGATGCTCCGCACGCAAAAAAAGTTGCACCAACTGATGGGCTATGCGGCAGCTGCCCGCACGGGCTGTGCCGCATGCCGCCAGTCACGGTTGTGCATGTGATTTTTGTATGCCGAAGCCGATTTGTGAACACGCCCTCGATCTGTCCCCAGGGGCCATGCGTTCGGCGATATCCGCGTCGAGCCTGCTGCCCACCGCGCGTTGCGGAAGGGTCGTGAACTTGAGCTCGAAGCGAAGGCTTGCTCCGTTTTGATCGAGCTCCTGGGCCATCCGGGCGAGTGGATGCCGCGTGACGGATTGCTGGACAGCCGCCATGTCGCGCCGGCCACGCTCAGCCGGATCATCGGGCAATTGCGGCGCAAACCGGGTGATGACGCAGCCGCGCCGCATTACATCCAGACCGTGCATGGCTGCGGCTACCGCTTCATCGCCGCCGCGCTGAAAAGTGGTGAGTCGGCGGATGCCGGGATGTCCCGGTTCCGTTTCGCAGCGCCGCCGGACATCAGCCTGCCGGCGCAACTTACGCCATTGATAGGAAGCTTGACCAGCTGATTGCTTGCGAACGGCTGATCACCGGGGTGGGCATCTGGCCTCCTCGCCGGCTGCCTGCATGCCGGCGGCGGCAGGCGCAAACCGCAGTCGTGATGCTGATGGCACCGATGGCGGGGTTGAGATGAATACGGCACCAATGGGCGGAGGAAGGGCATGACGCGAGTCCTGGGTGGGCTTCATGAAGCGAGGGTGCCGGCTGAACCGGGCGACACCCTGCGGAAACCAAGCTAGTCGAACGCGGGTATGCATGCTTGAGGTTGAGGTGGGGTTTTGCTGTGGTGTTGGTGGAGTTGGCTGGTGATCGCTACGAAAAGGTGATCTACCTGTTGGTGCGAAGTCGTGACACGCGTTCAGTACAACGCGATCTGACCCAGCAGCCGCTTCACCGGTGCAAAACTGCGGCGATGCTGCGCGCAGGGGCCCAGCCGCTGCAGCGAGGCCAGGTGCGCCGGGGTCGGATAGCCCTTGTGCACGGCAAAGCCATAGCCGGGATGCACGACATCCAGCGCCACCATCAGCCGGTCACGACTGACCTTGGCGAGGATCGATGCGGCACCGATGGCCGGCTCCAGTGCATCGCCACCGACGATCGCGCGACCGCGACAGGGCAGGTCTTTCGGCAGCTGGTTGCCGTCGATCAGCGCCTCATGGGCGACCAGCGCGAGGCCGGCCACGGCGCGACTCATGCCGGCCATGGTGGCCTGGAAAATATTCAGGCGATCGATCTCGTCCGGCTCGATCAGCACCACGCAATACGCCAGCGCCCGCTCGATGATCTGCGGATACAGCGCCTCGCGCCTGGCTTCGCTGAGTTTCTTGGAATCGTTGATGCCGACGATCGGATGGGCGGGATCGAGGATGACCGCAGCCACTGCCAGCGGGCCGGCCAGCGGGCCGCGGCCGGCTTCGTCAACGCCCGCAATGAAGATGCTTTTCAGGCTCGTCTCGACGTCCTCGCGAAGCAGGGATGGCGTCGAGGAACACGCGTTCACCGCCGCCCTAACCAGCATCGTTGCCCTCGATCAACTCGGCAATGGCAGCGGCTGCACGGTCGCCGGCATGGCCTTCCAGGCCGCCGCGCAGCGCCAGATGCAACTGTTCGAACGCGGCAACGATGTGGCCGCGACGTTCGCTGTCGCGAAACAGCGCCAGCGTGGCGGTGGTCAGCTTTTCGGCGGTGCAGTTGTCCTGCATCAGCTCCGGTACCAGCAGTGCGTCAGCGTAGCCGCTGGCGCGCGCCAGGATGTTGGGCAGGGCGTAGACATCGGTCTTCAGCATGTTCATGGCGCGGGCGATGCGGTAGCTGAGTGGCGCGACACGGTAGCCCACGACCATCGGCCGCTTTGCCAGCATCGCCTCCAGCGTGGCGGTGCCGGAGGCCAGTAGCACCACATCGGCGGCCAGCATCGCCTCGTGCGCTTGGCCGTCCAGCAGCAACGGTGCGTTTTCATCGCGCGCGCTTTTCGCGAGCAATGCCTTGAGCCGGGCATGCACCTGTGGATTGGCAGCCGGTATCACGATGCGCAGTCCCGGCACGACAGCCGCCACGCGGGTGGCGGCATCGAGGAAGCTCTGCCCCATCCGCGACAGTTCCGACAGCCGGCTGCCCGGCAGCACGGCCAGTACCGGCACCTGCTGCGGCAACTGCAGCAGGTCGCGTGCACCGACGCGGTCGGATACGAGCGCGAAGCGGTCGGCCAGCGGATGACCGACGAAGCGGGCGTCGATGCCGTGCTTCGCGTAGATCGCCGGTTCCATCGGGAACAGGCACAGCACGAGGTTGGCGCTCTGGCCGATCTTCTCTGCGCGCTTTTCGCGCCACGCCCAGACCGAGGGACTGACGTAATGCACGGTGCGCAGACCGGCCGTTTTCAGGCGCCGCTCGACGCCGAGGTTGAAATCGGGCGCATCGATGCCGATGACCACCGTGGGCCGTGCCTTCAGCAGTCGTGCCAGGAGCGCCTTGCGCAGCCGCAATAGTCGCGGCAGGTGCATGATCACTTCGCTGAAACCGAACAGCGAAAGCTCGTGGATGTCGTACCAGGATTCAAAACCCTGTGCCTGCATGCGGGCCCCGCCGATACCGACGAAGCGTGCCTGCGGATAACGCTGGCGCATGGCAATGATCAGGTCGGCGCCGAGCTGATCGCCGGAGTCTTCGCCGGCGAGGATGGCGATGAGGGGAGAGCTTGCAGTGACTTCGCTGGCTTGCATGTCGGTATCTCCGGCCTGAGCCAAAGCCAGGGCAAAGGCGCGTGCCTGATTTGCCGATAAAGTGCTGCGCACTTTATCGGCAGCGCTTATCGCGCGAGCGCCCGCTCGCTGTGATCGAGAAATTCCAGCATGGCCCGCACGTCTTCGCTCTGCTGTGCCTGCGCGGTCAGTTTCTCGCGCGCTTCAGGCAGCGACAGGCCAGCCATATACAGCGTGCGATAGGCGCGCTTGATCGCCAGGATGCGTGTCGCGTCGAAGCCGCGGCGTTTCAGGCCTTCGCTGTTGATGCCGCGCGGGCGACCGTGCTGCTCGTTGGCCATCATCACGAACGGCGGCACATCATGGCCGACCAGGCAGCCCATGCCGATGAACGCGTGCGCACCGACCTTGCAGAACTGGTGCACGCCGGAATAACCGGAAAGAATCGTCCAGTCGCCGATCTCCACGTGCCCGGCCAGTGCCGCATAGTTGGAGAACACCGCGTTGTTGCCGATCTGGCAATCGTGCGCCACATGCACGTAGGCGAGCAGCCAGTTGTCATTGCCGATGCGGGTGACGCCACCGCCGTCGCCGGTACCGCGATTGATGGTGGCAAATTCGCGAATCAGATTGCGGTCGCCGATCACCAGTTCGGTGCGTTCGCCGGCAAATTTCTTGTCTTGCGGATCGCCGCCGAGCGAGACGAACTGGGCGATGCGGTTGTCGCGGCCGATCCTGGTCGGCCCGTCGATCACCACGTGCGGGCCGATCACCGTGCCGTCGCCGATTTCCACCTCGGCCCCGATCACGCTGTAGGCGCCGATGCTGACGTTGGCGCCGATGACAGCAGAAGGATCGATCAGCGCGGTGGGATGGATCATTTGTCGGATCTCGCAGCGCACATCAGTTCACAGCTGGCCACTTCCTTGCCATCGACCAAGGTGCGTGCCACGAACAGGCCCATGCCGCGCATCAGCCGTTTCTGGCTGACTTCCAGACGCAACTGATCGCCTGGAACCACCGGTGCAGTGAAACGGGCGTTGTCGATCTTGACCAGATAGAACAACGGGCTTCCGGTATTGCCTTTCATGCGGCTGCTGATCTGGGTCAGCAGGCCGGCGGTCTGTGCCATCGCCTCGATGATCAATACGCCCGGCATCACCGGATGGCCCGGAAAGTGGCCCTGAAAGAACGGCTCGTTGATGCTCACGTTCTTCAGCGCGACCACGCTGACATCGGGCACGATCTCGATGACGCGATCCACCAGCAAAAAGGGATAGCGGTGCGGCAGCAGCTTCTGGATCTGCTCCACGCTGACCGGCAGGGTGATGGCTGCGGTTTTCTCACTCATGGGTCTTGTCCTTTTCCAGCGCCGACAGCCGGCGCGCGTGCTCGTCCAGATGTTTGAAGCGGGCGGCGTTCTTGCGCCACTGGCGATTGTCCTGCAGCGGCGTGCCCGAAGAATACTCGCCCGGTTCGCGAATCGAATGCGTGACCAGGCTCTTGGCGGTAATGGTAACCCGATCGGCCAGTTCCA
>DAIMGD010000125.1:0-7098 GCA_036724165.1 Rhodanobacter sp. | reverse complement strand
ACGCCGACCTGGGTGTTGAAACGCGCCAGACGCAACGCGGCGCAGGCGGCGTAGACGAACGCCGCCGCCAGCCCCAGTTTGCCGAACGGGGGACCCAGATCCTTCAACGCGGACAACGACCACGTATACATCACCAGCGCCGGCGCCAGCCCGAAGCTGACCAGGTCGGAGAGCGAGTCGTACTGCACGCCGAATTCGGTCTGGGTGCCGGTCATCCGCGCGACCCGGCCGTCCATGCCATCCAGCACAGCCGCGATGAAGACCGCCACCGCCGCCTCGCTGTATCGCCCGCCGATGCCGGCGATGATCGCGTAGAAACCCGCGAACATCGCGCCGGTGGTAAACAGGTTCGGCAGCAGGTAAATACCCCGGTGACGGGGCGGCCGGACGTGCATGGGCTCGCTCATGAATCAAGACCGTGACAGGATGCGCGCAGTGTAAACCATCGGCTGCTTGAGTCCGGGCCGCCGGTAGTGCTAACTAGTACCTCGACGATTTCCCGTCATGGAGAACCCCATGCACCGTTCACTGATTGCCGTGACCCTGCTGCTGCTGGCTCCACTCGCCACCGCCCAGGTCTACAAATGGACAGACGCCAGCGGCACCGTGCATTTCTCGGAAGCACCCCCGGCGCAGGGCACCAATTACAAGCAGATCAAGACCAATGGCAGCACGGAGCCGCTGGCCCCGCCGGCACCCAACACCGAGGGTGCCGGTCATGAGGCCAGCGCCGCGCCGGCCGCACCGGTGGCCGACACGCCGGAGAACCGCAGCAAGTTGTGCGCCTCGCTGAAAACGAACCTCGCCACGTTGCAGGGCAGCGGTCCGGTGGTGAGCCAGCAGGACGGCAAGTCCAACGTGCTGGACGCGGACCAGCGCCAGCAGCAAGTCGCTACCGCACAGGGCCAATATCTGCAGTATTGCCAGGCCAAATAAGCCGGCGGGTCGCATGCCAGCGGGGTTCCGCACCGCGCCGGCGTTGAAGTTTCGTTGCGATTCGCCTGCGCGCCACGCAGGGCGGCGAGGAAGTGTGCCGTTGTTGCTGAAAACGCGATCCCCATCCTCGGATTTTGGCGCTGGCGCCGCCCATCCTCCCAGACCATGCCGGCGGGCCGTTACAATTGGCGTCTTTACCACGCCGGAATCGCCGCATGCGCCTCAGCCAATTTCACCTGGCCACCGTCAAGGAAGTCCCTGCCGACGCCGAAATCGCCAGCCACCGGCTGATGCTGCGCGCCGGCATGATCCGCCGGCTTGCCTCGGGCTTGTACACCTGGTCGCCGCTGGGCCTGCGCGTGCTGCGCAAGGTGGAAAACATCGTGCGCGAGGAGATGAACCTCGCTGGCGCGATCGAAATGCTGATGCCGTCCATCCAGCCCAGGGAGTTGTGGGAGGAAACCGGCCGCTGGCAGAAATTCGGCGGCCAGTTGCTGAAGATCAAGGATCGCAAGCAGCAGGAATTCTGCTACGGCCCTACCCATGAGGAAGTCATCACCGACTTCGCCCGCAACGAGCTGAAAAGCTACAAGCAGCTGCCGGTGAACTTCTACCAGATCCAGACCAAGTTCCGCGACGAGATCCGCCCCCGTTTCGGGGTGATGCGCGCGCGCGAATTCCTGATGAAGGACGCCTATTCCTTCCACCTCACCGACGAGTCGCTGGCGGCAACCTACGCAGCGATGTATCAGGCGTATGGCCGCATCTTCACCCGCCTGGGGCTGAGCTTCCGCGCCGTGCAGGCGGATACCGGCGCGATTGGCGGCAATGCCAGCCACGAGTTTCAGGTGTTGGCCGATTCGGGCGAGGACGCGATCGTTTTTTCCGATGGCTCGGATTACGCCGCGAATATCGAAAAGGCCGAGGCCCTGGCGCCCACCATCGCACGCCCTGCTCCTGCTGCGACGTTGCAGCGAGTCGATACGCCCACGCAGAAAACCATCGATGCGGTTTCCAGCCTGCTCAAGGTATCGCCGCAGCAATGCGTGAAGACCCTGCTGGTACGTGGCCGCGATGGTCTCGTCGCGCTTTGCCTGCGTGGCGACCATGAGATCAACGAGGTCAAGGCCGGCAAACTGGCCGAACTGCCGGACGAGTCGGTGCTCGCCAGCGAAGAGGAAATTCTCGCCGCCACCGGCACCCGGCCCGGCTTCATCGGCCCGGCCGGCCTGCCGGATTCGATTCCCGTGATCGTCGATCGCGATGCCGCGGTACTCGCCGACTTTGTCTGCGGCGGCAATGCCGACGGCAGCCATTACACCGGCGCGAACTGGGTGCGCGACGCGCGCATCACCCGGATTGCCGATCTGCGCAATGTGGTCGAGGGCGACCTGTCGCCGGACGGCCATGGCGTGCTGCATGTCGCCCGCGGCATCGAGGTCGGCCACGTGTTCCAGCTCGGCCGGAAATACGCCGAGGCACTCGACGCCACCGTGGTGGATGACCAGGGCAAACCGCAGCTGATGACCATGGGTTGCTACGGCATCGGCGTCAGCCGCATCGTCGCCGCCGCGATCGAGCAGCGTCACGACGACGCCGGCATCCTCTGGCCCGAGGCGATGGCACCGTGGCGGGTGGTGGTTTGCGTGATCAATCCGAAGAACGTGCCGGAGGTCAGCGCGGCCGCCGAGGCGCTGTATCAGTCGCTCCGGCAGCAGGGGATCGAGGCGGCGCTGGACGACCGCGGCCTGCGCCCCGGCGGCATGTTCGCCGACATGGAGCTGATCGGCATTCCGCACCGCGTGGTGGTCAGCGAGCGCGGACTGGCTGCCGGCACGCTGGAATACCGTGCCCGCCAGGATAGCGAAAGCCGCGCGGTGAGCCAGGATGAGCTGTTTGCCCTGCTGAACTGAACTGGCAATCCCTCAATTAATCGAAACGGCCGCCCTGTGCGGCCGTTTTCGCATTCACCATTCATCGCCGGAACATTCAAACGCGCTTATTCAAATCAACGGTTTCACCATTAATGGTGAAAATGGAACTTAATGCGGATGAATAGTTCACCCGCAATCAAACCTTTACAAATATTCGGCAGATAAGCGAGAATCCATCCCGCAACAACATTCATTGCGGCGGACTCGTCCCCAATAATAGCCCGCTCGTTTAATTGCCGACACTCACCCCCGGGAGTCAATCATGGCCGTCGACATCAAGAATCTGAATCACACCCAGCTGAATGACCTGATCAGCAAGGCGCAAGTTCGCCAGACCGAATTGCGCAAGGAAAAAGTGGTCAAGCTGCGTGAGAAAGTACACGCCTTGATCAAGGCCGAAGGCTATGCCTTCGAAGATATTTTCGGCCATGCTCGCGGCAAGGCCAAGCGCACCACCGGCACGGTCGCCCCGAAATATCGCAATCCCGCCAATCCCGCGCAGACCTGGTCCGGCCGCGGCAAGCGTCCGCACTGGTTCAGCGATGCGCTGAAAGCCGGCAAGAAGGAAAAGGATCTGACGATCTGATCGCTGGTTATCGCGACTGACCAGGTAACCAGAACGCCGGCTTTCAGCCGGCGTTTTTTATGGCAGCGCAAGCGGGGCTTCCACCCCGGCCGATACTGCGCCGTCAAAGCGAACGGCGTGGAGAAATCAGCAGATCGCCGAACAGCAAACCGGCTACCAGAGAAACCAGCAGGGTCACCAGCAACAGGCCGGTATCCATGCCCAGCGAGGTATCGCGCTCGAGCAGGAAGGACATGCTGCGGAAACCGACGCTGCCCGGCACCAGCAGGATAATGCCCGGCTCGCGAATCACCGCGCCCGGCCGGTGCGCATAGCGCGCATAGAAATTGGCCAGCGCACTCAGCAGGAAACCACCGAGGAAGACGCCAAACGGTGCCGCCGGCAGCGAGCCGGAGATCGCACCACCCCAATGCGTGGCCAGGTAACCGACGATCACCGCCCCCATCACCACCAGCCAGTCCTTGCGCGCCGCGCGGAACAGGATCGCGAAACCGAACGCGCCGATCACCAGCGCGGGCAGCTCGGTCCAGCCAGGCAACGGTGGCAGCGCGTAATCACGCGCGTGGATGCCGGCCGCCGCGCACAGCTGGGTCGCGGCGACCGTACCGAAGGTCAGCTTGAGCAGGGTCGCCACCGCGCCGCCCATGCGCGCCATGCCGGCCACCAGGTTCTGGCTGGAGATCTCGCGCACCGCGGTGGTCAGCGACATGCCGGGAATCAGCACGATCAGGCTGGCCAGCACCACCGCCTTGATGGCCAGCGGCACCACGAAGGCACTGACGATGATCGCCACCACCGTGGCCACCAGCGCGCAGATCGCGTCGCTGGCGGCTGCCAGCTGCGGACGACTCGCCGCCAGGATGGTGATCGTGCCGATGATCAGGCCGATGAAGGCCGCGGTCAGCAGATCCGGCCACGAGCTGTGCAGGAACAGCGCCACCACGCTGGCGGCAGACAAGCCATAGGTGGCGATCACCGCGGCCTGCTCGCGGCGGGTGTCCGGGCGGCCCAGCGCGCGCAGGCGATGGAAACCCACGCGCAGATCCAGTTCACCGGCAATCACGTGGTCGGCGATTTCATCGGCCTCGCACAGCCGCGCCAGATTGACGTCGCCCGGCGCCAGCCGCATCACCTGCGTGCTCTGGGCGACACCCTCCTCGCCCTGGGCCATGTCCGCGAATGAGATGATGATCGCGGTCGGGCTCGACCATACATCGGCAACCAGCCCCAGCCGTTGCGCCACGCCGGCCACCGCCATCTCCAGGCGTGGCGCGGAGGTGCCGTACTGGTGCAGGCGTCGCGCCAGTTCCAGCAGGAACGCGATGCGGGTATTCAGTGCTGTCGCGGCGAACGACTGGTGGATGACGTTCTCGCCGCTCATGCCGCCGCGCGCACCTGCAGCGTGGTGCCGTCCACCGCCACCACTTCGACCGTGCAGCCCAGCGGCAGGTCCGGCCCGCTGACCAGCCACTGGCCGTCGCCGACGCGTGCCTTGCCGCGACCGTTGATGATCGGCTCGACCAGCACGTAGCGCTGGCCGATCATCTGCTCGCCGCGCCGGTTCAACCGTTCGCTACCGGGTTCGCGCCGCTCCAGCCTCGGCCGCAGCAGGCGCGCGTAAAGCACGCAGGTGGCGAACGCCAGCAGCGCAAACAGCACCGCCTGCGCCAGCAGGCCCAGCGACGGCACCACCCACAGCACCACGCCCATCGCGGCCGCGGCCAGGCCGATCCACAGCATGAAATAACCGGGCAGGATCACCTCGCCGGCGATCAGCAGCAGCGCGAGGATCCACCACAGATAGTGCGCGGAGAACTCCCACATGGCATCCACCTCAACGTAGCGGCGGCTGGACGGCCACCGATCTCTGCTGCTGGCCCAGTGATTCCTTCGCCAGCTCGGCAATCCCGGCCAGCGAGCCGAGGATGCCGGTCGCCTCGATCGGCAGCAGCAGCATCTTCTGGTTCGGCGACTTGGCCATTTCCTTCAGCGCCTCGACGTAGTTGTTGGCGACGAAGTAGTTCAACGCATTGACGTTGCCGTTGGCGATCGCGGTGGACACCATCGTGGTGGCCTTCGCTTCGGCCTCGGCCGAACGCTCGCGCGCCTCGGCGGCGCGGAACGCCGCCTCCTTCTCGCCCTCGGCGGCCAGGATCACCGACTGTTTCTCGCCCTCGGCCTTGAGAATCGCCGCCTGGCGGAAGCCCTCGGCATCGAGGATGTTGGCTCGCTTCTCGCGCTCGGCCTTCATCTGCCGCGCCATCGCGTCGATCAGGTCGCGCGGCGGCGCGATGTCCTTGATCTCGATGCGGTTGACCTTGACGCCCCACGGATGGGTCGCCTCGTCGACCACGCGCAGCAGCTTCGCGTTGATCGCATCGCGCTGGCTCAGCGACTCGTCCAGATCCATCGAGCCGAGCACGGTGCGGATGTTGGTCATGATCAGCGCCAGCGAGGCCTGCTCCAGGTTGGACACCTCGTAGGCGGCCTTGGACGCATCCAGCACCTGGTAGAACACCACGCCGTCGACGCGCACCACCGCGTTGTCCTTGGTGATGACGTCCTGTGACGGCACGTCCAGCACCTGTTCCATCATGTTGATCTTGCGCCCGACGGTCTGATAGACCGGGATCAGCAGGTGCAGACCCGGGCTCAGCGTGCGCGTGTACTTGCCGAACGTCTCCACCGTCCATTCGAAACCCTGCGGCACGATGCGCACCAGCTTGGCCACGCCGATGACGACGACGAACACGATGACCAAGGCCAACAGTTGCCCGATTCCCATGAAGCTCTCCCCATCCTGATGAAGCATCAAGTATAGGCGAGCCGGCATCGCACAACTGTTACCGCGCCGTTGTCTGCGGCAGCAGCAGGCTCACGCGCAGGCCACCATCCTCGCGATTGGCCAGCAGCACGCGGCCGCCATGTGCCTCGGCGATCTCGCGGGTCAGCGCCAGGCCGAGTCCGGTGCCGGCACGCTTGGTCGAATAGAACGGCAGCAGCGCCTGCGCCAGCACGGTCTCGGTCATCCCCGGCCCACGGTCGGCCACCTCGATGCGCAGCTCGCGGCCGATCTCCACGATCGACAGCGTGACCTCGTCTTCCGCACTGCCAGACTCGTGCGCGTTCTTGATCAGGTTGATCAGCACCTGCTCGATCTGCACCGCATCGAAATGACCCGGATGCGACGGCGCCGGCGCCGCGAGCCGATAGCGGCAGTGCAATGCCAGCCCATCGAGAAACGGCGCCCACTGGATTTCCACCGACTGCGGCGCCGGCAGCTTGGCGAAGCTGGCGTAGCCGGCGATGAAGCCGTGCAGGTGCCGCGCACGCTCGCCGATGGTGGCGAACACCCCGGGCAGGCGCTCGGTGTTGCCGCGCCGCGCCAGCTCGGCGCCGGAATGCGCCAGCGAGGAAATCGGCGCCAGCGAATTGTTGAGCTCGTGGCTGATCACCCGGATCACCCGCTTCCAGGTTGCCACTTCCTGCCGCGACAACTCGCGCGTCATCCGCCGGAACAGCTGCAGCCGGTGCGGGCGGCCCTGCAGGCGGAACGCACGCTGCGACAGATGGAAGGTTTCCTCGCTGCCGTCCATCTCCACGCTGAGCAAGGCATCCTCGCCGCTTTCCACCGCCCGGCGC
>DAIMGD010000124.1:3813-7150 GCA_036724165.1 Rhodanobacter sp. | reverse complement strand
ATCTCGGCCATCATCGCCTCGTCCACATGCAGGCGGCCGGCGGTATCGACGATCAGCACATCGACCACTTCGCGGCGCGCCGCCTGCACGGCCGCCCTGGCAATGGCCACCGGGTCCTGCCCCGCTTCCGACGGGAAGAACTTCACCCCGACCTGTTCGGCCAGCGTGCGCAACTGCTCGATCGCCGCCGGACGATAAACGTCGCAGCTGACCACCATCACTTTTTTCTTCTTGCGCTCGACCAGCAAGCGCGCCAGCTTGGCCACCGTCGTGGTCTTGCCGGCCCCCTGCAGGCCGGCCATCAGCACCACCGCCGGCGGTTGCTGGGCGAGATTCAATTCGGTATTGGCCGTGCCCATCACCACGGTCAGCTCGTCGCTGACGACTTTCACCAGCGCCTGGCCGGGACTCAGGCTCTTGAGCACGTCCTGACCGACCGCACGCACCTTGATCCGCTGGATCAGCGCCTGCACCACCGGCAGTGCGACGTCGGCTTCGAGCAGCGCGATGCGCACCTCGCGCAGTGCCTCGCGGATGTTTTCCTCGGTCAGCCGGCCGCGGCCGCGCAGGCGATTGACAGTGGTGGAAAGGCGTTGGCTGAGCGACTCGAACATGACGGGACCGGCGAACAGGAAAGTATTCGATTATAGCGGACGGATCGGCGCACTCCGCATGCGTCCCCGGCGAAGCCTGTGCGACACTTCCCGGCTATGGCCATCCACGTCTTCGCCCTGTTCGCCATCCTGCTGTACCTCGCCGCCGCGGCGGCGCTGGCGCGCCCCCTGCTGAGCGGCGGCGAACCGCTGAACCGACTGGCACTCAGCCTCGCCGCCGGCGCGGTGCTGATCCACGCCGGCATCCTGCTGGGCATGCACCGCGGCGCGCTGGATCTGCACTTCTTCGCCGCGCTGTCGCTGGTCGCGTTCGTGGTGTCGACGCTGACCTTGCTGGTGAATCTCGCGCGCCCGGTCGCCGCGCTCGGCGTGATCGTGTTTCCACTGACCGCGCTGCTGATCGTGGTGGACAGCTTCCTGGCGCCGCCGACACTGCCGCATCCGATGGACTGGCAGATCAAGCTGCATGTGACGGTGGCGCTGATCGCCTTCAGCGTGCTGTCGATGGCCGCCGCACTGGCGATCCTGCTGGCCGTGCAGGAACGCGCTTTGCGCCATCGCCAGTTCAGCCCATGGATGCGCGCCCTGCCACCTTTGACGCTCACCGAAACGCTGCTGTTCCGGCTGATCGGCGCGGGTTTCGCGCTGCTGACGCTGACCCTGCTCACCGGGGCGCTGTTTGTCGACAACCTGTTTGGCCAGCACCTGGCGCACAAGACGATCCTCTCGATCGTGGCGTGGCTGGTGTTCGGCACCCTGCTCTACGGCCGCTGGCATCACGGCTGGCGCGGTCCGCGCGCGGTGAAGCTGACGCTGATCGGCATGGCCATGTTGCTGCTCGCCTTCTTCGGTACCAAGGCGGTACTGGAATTGATCCTGCATCGCACCGTCTGACATGGCCACGGCGACATTCGTGCTGACGCTGTCATGCCCGGATCGCCCGGGCATCGTCGCCGCGGTAGCCGGCCATCTGGCCACGCACGGCGACAACATCCTCGAAGCACAGCAGTTCGGCGACACCGAAACCGGGCGCTTCTTCATGCGCCTGGTTTTCCAGTCACTACCGAACGACGTGATGCTGGCCAGCCGGCAGGCGGACTTCGCCGCCATCGCCGCGCGATTCGGGATGCACTGGCAAATGCGTGACCGCAGTGAGCGTCGCCGCGTGCTGCTGCTGGTGTCGAAATTCGACCATTGCCTGGCCGATGTGCTTTATCGCTGGCGTATCGGCGAGCTGCCGATGGAACTTGCCGGGATTGTCGCCAATCATCCACGCGAGACGTATCGCCATCTCGATCTGGATGCGATTCCGTTTCATTACCTGCCCGCGGAGACGGCCGACAGGCTCGCGCAAGAGGCGCCACTGTGGACCGTCATCGAGCAGAGCCGCGCCGATCTGGTCGTGCTGGCCCGCTACATGCAGGTGCTGTCCGGCGAGCTGGTGGCGAAGCTGGCCGGACGCTGCATCAACATCCATCACTCCTTCCTGCCCGGCTTCAAGGGCGCCCGTCCCTACCACCAGGCGCACCGGCGCGGGGTCAAGCTGATCGGCGCAACCACCCATTTCGTTACCGCCGATCTGGACGAGGGCCCGATCATCGAGCAGGACATCGAACGCATCGGCCACCACGACACGCCCGAGGACATGATCCGCATCGGCCGCGACATCGAACGGCGCGTGCTGGCACGCACGCTGCGCTACTACCTCGAGGATCGCATCCTGCTCAACGGCAACAAGACCGTGGTGTTCAGCCCGTAAGGCCGGCGCTCAACGACAGGCGTCGATCGCATCGGCCAGGCGTTCCACGCCGATCACTTCCAGCTCGCCGACGCGGCCCTTCTTCGGCGCATTCGCCTTCGGCACGATCGCGCGCTTGAAGCCATGCGTGGCCGCTTCCTTCAGGCGCTCCTCGCCATTCGGCACCGGACGGATTTCGCCGGACAGACCGACCTCGCCGAACGTGATGGTCTGCTCCGGCAGCGGCCGGTCGCGCAGGGACGACAGCACCGCCAGCAGCACCGGCAGGTCCGCCGCGGTTTCCTGCACGCGGATGCCACCGACCACGTTGACGAACACGTCCTGATCGTATGCGGCCACGCCGCCATGCCGATGCAGCACGGCGAGCAGCATGGCCAGACGGTTCTGCTCCAGTCCCAGCACCACGCGACGCGGATTGCCCAGCGAGGACTGATCGACCAGCGCCTGCACCTCGACCAGCAGCGGCCGGGTGCCTTCGCGGGTGACCATCACCGCACTGCCCGAGGTCGGCCCATTGTGTGCGGACAGGAAGATCGCCGACGGGTTCGGCACTTCGCGCAGGCCCTTGTCGGACATCGCGAACACGCCCAGCTCGTTGACCGCGCCGAAGCGGTTCTTGAACGCGCGCAGGATGCGGAAGCGGCTGCCCGACTCGCCCTCGAAATACAGCACCGCATCGACCATGTGCTCGAGCACGCGCGGGCCGGCAATGCCGCCGTCCTTGGTGACGTGGCCGACCAGGAACACCGAGGTGCCGGTCTCCTTGGCGAAGCGCGTAAGCTTGGCCGCCGACTCGCGCACCTGGCTGACCGAGCCGGGCGCCGCCGCCAGCAGCTCGGTCCAGATCGTCTGGATCGAATCGATCACCAGCACCCGCGGCCGCGTCGCCATCGCCTGTTCGAGAATCCGTTCGATGCAGGTTTCCGCCAGCGCCTGCAGCGGCTCCAGCGGCAGGCCCAGCCGC
>DAIMGD010000124.1:0-3803 GCA_036724165.1 Rhodanobacter sp. | reverse complement strand
CGATTCCTCACCGGTGACATACACGCTGGGCAGATGCGCGCCCAGCGTGCCCAGCATCTGCAGCAGCAAGGTGGATTTGCCGATACCCGGATCGCCGCCGATCAGCACCACCGAACCCTGCACCAGGCCGCCGCCGAGCACCCGATCCAGCTCGCCGATGCCGGTCAGCGTGCGCGCCTCGGTGGTCATCGCCACCGCGGTCAATGGCGTGATGCGCGCCGTGCCGGCCGCATTGCCGGCATAGCTGGAACGCTGCGCGCCGACCGAGGCACTGGTCACCGACGCCGGCGTCAGCACGATCGCGCTGAGCGTGTTCCATACCCCGCACTCGATGCACTGGCCCTGCCACTTGTTGTGCTCGGCGCCGCACTCGGTGCAGACGTAGGCAGTTTTGGCTTTGGCCATGCGGATTCTCGGTGGGATGGCAGTGATGAGCGCGAGCTTAGCCTGCCGTCATCGCACAGCGCGAGACGCGCCGGCGCATAACGCTGTCGGCGTTCGTCCTCAACCGCATCCTCTTCAGTGTTCGTCTTCGACGAACAGCACGCGGCGGGTCATGCCGCAGGTAAGGTCGTAGGAGATGGTGCCCGCCTGAGCCGCGATGAGTTCGACTGCCAGTTCCGGTCCCCACAGCGTGACGCGATCGCCGACCTGCGCCTGCGGCGCATCGCGCAGATCCAGCGTAATCAGATCCATCGAGACGCGGCCGATCAGCGGCACGCGCCGGTCGCCGACCAGCACCGGCGTGCCGGCGACCGCGCTGCGCGGGTAACCATCGCCATAGCCGACGGCGGCGACACCGACCGGCATGTCTTCCGGACATTCCCAGGCGCCGTTGTAGCCGATGCGTTCACCGCGCTTGATCCGATTGATGGCGATCAACTGCGTGCTCAGCGTCATCGCCGGGCGGAAACCGAAATCCGCGCCGGTCTTGCCATCCACCACCGACAGACCGTACAGCAGGCCACCGCTGCGCACCCAGTCGCCACCCGCATCCGGCCAGCCGAGCACGGCGGCGGAGTTCGACAGCGAACGCGGCCCCGGCAGATCGCGGGTGGCATCGTTGAAGCGTGCGATCTGCAGCGGCGTCTGCGTGCCATCGAACACTTCGGAGTCGGAGAAGTGCGTGAGCAGACCGATCTCGGGATCGATGCCGGGCATCACGGCGAGCTGCTTATACACCGCGGCCACCTGCTCCGGCGCAAAGCCCAGCCGGTGCATGCCGCTGTCGACCTTCAACCACACCCGCAAACGGCCGCGGCTTGAGGATGCCTGCGCCAGCCAATGCAGTTGCGCGTCGTGGTGGATCGCCACCTCCAGCTGCAGCCGCTGCATTTCGGCGATGTCGCTGGCATGGTCCGGGCCGGACAGCACCACGATGCGTTGCTGATGTCCGGCCGCGCGCAGACGCAGACCGTCGCCAAGTGCGGCCACGGCAAACGCATCGGCGTCGGCATTCAATGCACGCGCGACGCGTTCCAGTCCATGCCCGTACGCATCGGCCTTGACCACCGCCATCACCCTGGCCGGTGCGGCCAGCGCCTTGATGCGCGCAAGGTTGTGACGCAAGGCACCCAGATGGATGGTGGCAACGGTGGTGCGGCTCATCGTGTCGAGGAACCTGGCATCAATCGAATGACCCGGCGAAGGAATCCGGCGCGTAGTTCACGAACTTGGTGTAGTGACCCATGAACGTCAGCTTGCAGGTGTCGGTGGGACCGTTGCGCTGCTTGCCGATGATGATTTCGGCCATGCCCTTGTCCGCCGATTCCTTGTTGTAGTACTCGTCGCGGTAGATGAACATGATCACGTCGGCGTCCTGCTCGATCGCGCCCGACTCGCGCAGGTCCGACATCATCGGGCGCTTGTCGGCGCGCTGTTCCAGCGAGCGGTTCAACTGCGACAGGGCGATCACCGGCACGTTCAGCTCCTTGGCGAGGCCCTTGAGTGAACGCGAAATTTCTGAAATTTCGGTGGCGCGGTTCTCCTTGTTGCCGGGCACCTGCATCAGCTGCAGGTAGTCGATCACGATCAGGCCCAGGCCGCCGTGCTCGCGGTGCAGCCGGCGCGAACGCGAGCGCAATTCCACTGGCGACAGGCTGGGCGTGTCGTCGATGAAGATCTTGGCGTCGGACAGGATCGAGATCGCATTGGAGACGCGCGGCCAGTCCTCCTCCTGCAGGTCGCCGTTGCGCAGGTGCTGCTGATGGATGAGCCCGACCGAGGAGATCAGGCGGAACGCCAGCTGCGAGGCGGACATTTCCATCGAGAACACCACCACCGCCTTCTTGCCACGCAGCGCGGCGGTCTCGGCGATGTTCAGCGCGAACGCGGTCTTGCCCATCGACGGGCGCGCCGCCACGATGATCAGGTCGGACGGCTGCAGGCCGGAGGTGAGGTTGTCCAAGTCGGTGAAGCCGGTGGTGACGCCGGTAAGCTGACCGCGATTCTCGTAGCGCTCGGTGAGCAGACGGAACGCATCCTTCACCGCCTCGCGCATGGACACCGAATCCTTCTTGCCGCGTGTGCCGGATTCGGCGATGTGGAATACGCGCTGCTCGGCGTTCTCCAGCACCTCCTGCACGCTCTTGCCTTCAGGCCGGTAGCCGTCCTCGGTGATCGAGGTGCCGGCATCAATCAGCTGCCGCAATACCGACTTCTCACGCACGATCTCCGCATAAGCGGCGATATTCGCAGCGCTCGGCGTACTGTTGGCGAGCTCGATCAGGTAGCTCGCGCCGCCCACCATCTCGGCCAGACCGTTGCTCTCGAACCAGTCGCCCAGGGTCACCGCGTCGCATGGCATGCCCTTGTTCGCCAGCTCGTTGATCGCACGCCAGATCAGCCGGTGGTCCTTGCGATAGAAATCCTGCTCGGCCAGCTTGTCGGCCACCTTGTCCAGCGCATCCGGCGCCAGCATCAGGCCGCCGAGCACGGCCTGTTCGGCGTCGATGGAATGCGGCGGTATCCGCAACGCCTCGATGGCCGGGGATGAGGATTTGCGCTCGGGCACGAAGGACATCGACTTACCTCATGGAGGAATTACCTCACGAAAACGGGCAGCATGCCGACATCATTCCGGCGGCGGCTCTGATGGCCATCATACGCGGCGTTATCTCACCCGCCGAGACAATAACTCTGTGGATAAGCTGTGGGTTGCTGTGGATAGAACACGCACGAGCACCACTCATGCAGGCACGTCGACGCTGCCTGCATGGAAAAACAAACGGGCGCCCGAAGGCGCCCGTCCATGACCATCATCCGTACGATGCGGCTTACTTGTCGCCGATCTTGTCGCCCACCACGATCACCTTGACCGTGGTATGCACATCGGCGTGCAGGTGGATCGCCACGTCAAACTCGCCGGTGTGGCGAAGCGGGCCTTCGCCCAGAATCACTTCATTCTTGTTAACGGTGTGACCGACCGCGGCCAGAGCCTCGGCGATATCGCGCGGGCCGACCGAACCGAACAGCTTGCCCTCGGCACTGGCATGCGCGGCGACCGTCACCGACGCATCGACCAGCTTGGCCTTGCGTGCTTCCGCGTCGGCCAGCAAGGTGTTCGCCTTGGCTTCGTATTCGGCGCGGCGCTGCTCGAACGCGGCAAGGTTGGCCGCGTTGACGCGCACGGCCTTGCCCTGCGGCAGGAGGAAATTGCGACCATAACCGGGCTTCACGACGACCTTGTCGCCGAGCGTGCCGAGGTTGCGGACTTTTTGCAGAAGAATGAGTTCCATGATGCTTCCTTTTCGTTAGCACCGGTGTGGCCCGGCGCAGCCAGAGGACGGTTGTCCGAAGGGTGT
>DAIMGD010000123.1:6560-7239 GCA_036724165.1 Rhodanobacter sp. | reverse complement strand
GCGTGTTCTCGCTGCTGCCGGCGCAGAACGCCACCGGCAACTGGATCAAGGTGGTCCAGCGTGTCCCCGTGCGGATTGCGCTGGACAACCGCGAGCTGGACAAGCATCCGCTGCGCGTGGGCCTGTCCAGTGACGTCACGGTCGACATCACCGATGATCGCGGCGCCGTGCTGGCACCGCAGACCGAGCATCCGGCCGTGGCCGAAACCACGGTCTACGACCAGATGGCCAGCAAGGCCGATGCCGAAGCCGACCAGGTGATTCGCGCCAACCTGCGTTCGTCCGGCCACACCGGCGGCGACCACTCGAACTGAGGCCGAGTCCGATCCCATGGCTGCCATCTCCTCCGACGCCGCACCCGCCGATGCCGCTCCCCTGAAGCCGCTGCAGGGCGGCATGCTGGCCCTGATGACGATCGCCGTCGCGTTCAGCACCTTCATGGAAGTGCTGGACATGACCATCGTCAACGTGGCCGTGCCGCATATTGCCGGCAGCCTCGCGGTGAGCCCGAGCGAAGGCACCTGGGCGATCAGTTCGTACTCGATGGCCAGTGCGATCATGCAGCCGCTGACCGGCTGGATCGCCAAGCGCTTCGGCGAAGTGCGCACCTTCGTCGTCTCGGTGATGCTGTTCGTGGTGTTCTCGATGCTGTGCGGGCTGGCCACCAGCATGCCGATGC
>DAIMGD010000123.1:0-6550 GCA_036724165.1 Rhodanobacter sp. | reverse complement strand
CCGATGCTGGTGGTGGCCCGCCTGCTGCAGGGCGCCGGTTCCGGCCCGATGGTGGCGCTGGCGCTGTCGCTGCTCCTGTCCAACTATCCCAAGAGCAAGCAGGGCATCGCGCTGGCGCTGTGGGCGATGACGGTGGTGATTGCGCCGGTGCTGGGGCCGATCCTCGGCGGTTGGATCACCGACAACTTCACCTGGCCGTGGATCTTCTACATCAACCTGCCGGTGGGTATCGGTGCCGCCGTGACCACCTGGTTCCTGCTGCACAAGCGTGAATCAAAGATGGTGAAGGCACCGATCGATGTGATCGGACTGGTGTTGCTGGTGGCGGGCATCGGCTGCATGCAGTTCATGCTGGACAACGGCAACGACCACGACTGGTTCGCCTCGCCGATGATCCTCACGCTGGGGCTGGTGGCCGTGGTGAGCCTGTGCTTCCTGGTCGTCTGGGAGCTCAATGCAAAGCATCCGGTGATCGACCTCACGCTGTTCAAGCAGCGCAATTTCACCGTCGGCGTCAGTGCCATGTCGTTCGGCATGCTGGCGTTCTTCGCGATCAACGTGGTCTCGCCGCTGTGGCTGCAGACTACCCTGGGCTTCACCGCCAGCTGGTCAGGGCTGACCAGTGCCTGGGTCGGCGTGCTCGCCTTCCTGCTGTCACCGGTGGTTGGCAGCATGCTGGGCAAGTTCGACCTGCGCGCGATGATCACGATGGCGTTCGTGATACTTGCGGGCACCTCGTTCTGGCTGTCCACCTACGACAGCGCTGCTTCCTACAGCAGCATGGTCTGGCCGCGACTGGTGATGGGCCTGGGTATTCCGCTCTTCTTCATCCCGCTGAACCAGATCTACCTGTCCGGCCTGCCGGCAGACCAGATTGCCAGCGCCTCCGGCCTGGCCAACTTCTTCCGCACGCTCGGCTCCAGCGTCTCCACCGCCCTGACCGTGACGCTATGGCAGCACCGCACCGAATTCCATCACGCCTCGCTGACCGAAAACATCACCGCGGCCGCACCCGCGGCGACCGGATTCCTGCAGCAATTGAAAGGTGCCGGCATGGCCGGCCAGCGTGGCCTGAGCGTGGTCGATCAGCTGCTCAGCCGGGAAGCGGCCACGCTGGCGGTCAACGATGTGTTCTGGCTGTGCTCGGTCATCTTCATCCTGATGATTCCGCTGCTGTGGCTGGCCAAACCGCCGTTTGGCAGTGCCGGTGGCGCGGCGGGTCACTGACCGAATGCTGCAGCCAGCAACTGCAGCATGAACTCCCGGCCACGGCTGGTGCGGCGCAATATCTTCTGCTAGCGTGCTCCGCATGGCACAAACTAAACGCACCATCAAGAAGTACCCGAACCGCCGTCTCTACGACACGGAAATCTCCAGCTACATCACGCTGGAGGAAGTGCGCCAGCTGGTGCTGGACAACGAGGATTTCGAGGTCCGCGACGCCAAGAGTGGCGAGGACCTGACCCGTTCGGTGCTGTTGCAGATCATCTCCGAGCATGAGGACAAGGGACAGCCGATGCTGTCGCCGCAGCTGCTCAGCCAGATCATCCGTTTCTACGGCAATTCCCTGCAGGGCTTCATGGGGCCGTACCTGGAGCGCAGCCTTGAAGTGTTCCTCGATCAGCAGACGCAGTTCCGCAGCCAGCTCAACAGCCTGATGGGGCAGACCCCATGGAACACGCTGAATGACCTGACCGCGCGCAACATGGCGGCGTTTCAGGCGTTGCAGCGCGGGCTGGTCGACACCGCCGCCCAGGTGGTTCCGACACCGGCCGCCGCCGGCCGCGGCGGAAAGAAATCCGGCTGACTCCAGCCGACGGATAGCGACGCGCATGGCCGCGTCGCGCGCAGATTTCCCCTTCGCCCGTTGCAGCACAGCATGTGCTGCCATGCGGCATGATCAAGCCAAAGTCTGGAAAGTCCATGAACCAAGCTGCCGTTGCTAAACGTGTTGCGGTCGTCACCGGCGGCATCGGTGGACTGGGTACGGAAATCTGCCGCCAGCTGGCGCAGGCCGGCCGGCAGGTGATCGCCGTGGATCTGGCCGCACGCGACGAGCGCCTTGCGGCCTTCCGCAAGGAACTCGCCAGTTTCGATGGTGCGATCGCCTTCGAGGCGGCTGATGTCAGTGATTTCGACAGTTGCCAGCAGCTGACCGCACGCATCGAACAGCAACACGGCAGCGTGGATATCCTGGTCAACGCCGCCGGCATCACCCGCGACGCCAGCCTGCGCAAGATGTCGCCGCAGCAATGGCACGAGCTGATGCGGGTGAATCTGGACGGCGTGTTCAACATGTGCCGCAACGTGGTCGAAGGCATGACCACGCGCGGCTTCGGCCGCATCGTCAACATCAGCTCGGTGAACGGCCAGACCGGCCAGTTCGGCCAGACCAACTACTCCGCCGCCAAGGCCGGCGTACACGGTTTCAGCATGGCCCTTGCGCGCGAAACCGCGCGCAAGGGCGTCACCGTCAACACCGTTTCGCCCGGTTATTGCGACACCCCGATGGTGGCTGCCGTGTCCGATGAAATCCGCGCGCAGATCATCGCCGATATTCCGGTGGGCCGCCTCGGTGCTCCCGCCGATATCGCTCGCGCGGTGAATTTTCTCGGTGCCGATGATGCCGGCTATATCACCGGCGCGAACCTGCCGGTGAATGGCGGTTATTTCATGAGCTTCTGAAGTACACGAATGACCCGATTACCGTTCGCGTTCTGCACGAAACCTGACAGCCCATACTTGACCGCACTTCCCAGCTCAATCCGAGTCGCCAAGGGCAAATGCAGGGCCACGCAGGAATACGGGCATTCGCCGCTCGCAAGCTGCAGCTCCGTCGCCACACAGCACGGACAACTCCACCGTGGGCGCAGGGATTGAACCACCACGCTTGAAATGAATCGCTATAGGCTGCGTGGTATCCATATCCAGGAACATCCACAGGTCCCCAGGAGCATTTGCTTTTTCAGCATCCGGAAAGGTCTGGTAACTTGAAATGTGCTTGTCACCATACTTGATGGACACCGCATTGAACGCCGCCGCCACACTTGGGTAGGCAAATGGTTCTGTAGCGCGCACATAGTGCGGATGCGCATAGGCACTTCCCCAGAACTCCGGCCGCTCATGAACCGTGTCATTGAAATTGACCGGGATTCTTGCATACCACGCACTTCCAGGCTTCTTGCCTCCATTGACCTGAAATCGCCACGTGTGCACAGCTTCGATTGCGGCTTTGTCCAGTTGTCGATATCCCGAGCTGTGCTCCACCGTCGCATCAACGGGGCGTCCGTCGGGCTCTACCAGGACCATCAATGTGGTCATTCCTTCCTCAGCCGAATAGACCGAAATTCCCGGATAGCGCGGCGCATGTGTAAACCCCTGCTCTGATGGCGGTACTGACCCCATTGGCATTGGCGGCGGCGGTGGCGGCGGCCGCGGAATCGGAGGTACTGCCATCCCGCTAGTGGCAGCGCGAGTTTGTATGACCGGACTACATGCCGTAGCCATCACGGCAATCGCCAACAACCCAAAAATCCGCGCTGCGTTCATGCATTCCCCTGTCCGAAAGTACCTATAACCATGGCTGAAGGTTCCACCCAGGCCTTCAGCGACTGACCCCAACCTGCATTCTATCGGACGATACTGAGCAATATTCAATGCGGGATTGCAGTCTCCCGCCGCTTGCGGAACAGTGGGCGGATTCCCTCCACGGATCGCAGCATGGCGCAGCAACCCATCACCCTCATTGGCGGCGGCCTCGTCGGCGCCCTGCTCGCGCAGCAGCTGGCGCAGCGTGGCTTTGCGGTCGAGGTTTACGAGAAGCGCGCCGACCCGCGACGTGCCGGCTTTCTTGGCCGCTCCAGCGCATCCTGCGCCCGCGGCACTAGTCCATCCATGGACGTCGGTGGCCGCTCGATCAATCTGGCCTTGGCCGAACGCGGCCTGCAGGCACTGCGCACGGCCGGACTGGCTGACGACGTGTTGCAGCGTGCGGTGATGATGCGCGGACGCATGGTGCACGCCCGCGATGGTGACAACAGTCTGCAGCGCTACGGCGTCGACGACAGCGAGGTGATCTGGTCGGTCTCGCGCGGTGCGCTGAACATGCTGCTGCTGGATGCCGCCGAAGCGGCCGGCGTGCAGTTTCATTTCGGGCAGTCACTGGTGAGTGCCGACTTCGACGCACAGCGCATCCGGCTGGCCGATGAGGCAGGCGTGGAACGCGATCACCCGGTCGGCATGCTGATCGGTGCCGATGGTGCCGGCTCCGCCGTGCGCGTGGCGATGAATGCGCACAGCTCACTGGGCGAACGCATCGAGTCGCTCGGCCACGGCTACAAGGAGCTGGAGATTCCGCCAGCCAGCGAGCTGCCGCCCGCCGTGCTGCAGCACAGCGGTGGTCGCGACCAGTTCGCGCTGGAACCGAATGCGCTGCATATCTGGCCGCGCGGTGGCTACATGTGCATCGCGCTGCCGAATACCGAGGGCAGTTTCACCGTCACCCTGTTCCTGCCCGCGCAAGGGAGTGCGCCGAGTTTCGCCACGCTGCCCGACGCGGCGGCCGCTGCAGCGTTCTTCGGCGAGCAGTTCCCGGGCCTGCTGCCATTGATCCCGAGTTTCAACGAGGACTACGACAGCCATCCGGTCGGCACCCTGTCCACGCTGTATCTGAATCGCTGGCATCTGGATGGCCGCGCCTTGCTGATCGGCGACGCCGCCCACGCGATCGTGCCGTTCCACGGCCAGGGCATGAACTGCGGTTTCGAGGACACCGTGGTGCTGGCGGACCTGCTGGCGGAAGCGCCCAACGACAGCGCCGATGTGTTCGCCGAGTTCCAGCGCATGCGCCAGCCGAACGCCAACGCGATCGCCGCGATGGCGCTGGAAAATTACATCGAGATGCGCGATTCGGTGGCCGACCCGCATTACCTGGCCAAGCGCGAACTGGGTGCGCTGCTGGCCGCGCGTGCGCCCGCGCACTACATGGCGCGCTATCGCATGGTCACCTTCACTCATCTGCCTTACGCCTATGCACTCGAACGCGGACAGGCGCAGGACGCGCTGCTGGAGCAATTGCTGCGCGGCTCGACCCGCGTGGCGGACGTCGATCTCGACGCCGCAGTGAGCCTGCTCAGAACCAGCCTGCCGCCCTTGCCACCATTGCGACATGGATAAGGCGCTGCTCGACGCGTTTCGTGCCACCGAGTATCTGGTCTGCCTCGACGAACTGGAGGTCGCTCCAGCGCATCCTGCGCCCGCTCTTCGGGTACCCCCTCTTGGGGCGCCCGCGACACTGGCCCATCCATGGGCGGCGGTCGCTCCTGCGCGTCCTGCGCCCGCGACACTGGCCCATCCATGGGCGGCGTGGGCGAGCATTCGCATCGACCAGCGTTTGCCGGAGCCACTGCAGCTTCTGGTCGGCGCGCACTCGTGGGGTTTCATCACCGCATGGAATCCTCGCTCGCAGGCGCAAGCACTGGCCGACAATCTCGCCGCGCAGCACGCATTGCTGGCGGCACTGCGCGCATGGCCGGAAGCGGCGATCCATCCGGCCATCGGGGTCGGCCCTGACTGGCGCGAACCCAGCCTGTTCGTGATCGGCCCGGATCTGCAGACGCTGGACGCGCTGGGTCACCGCCATCAGCAGAACGCCTATGTGCACGGCCACGGCAACACGGTTGCCTGCCTGCGCCTGCTGCGCCCCTGAACCAGCGGCAGCACGCCGCATGGACAAGCGCGGTCGGCATTGCGGACAATCAAGGCAATGACCGCCGCAAACACCACCGTTCCCCTGCTCGAAGCGCGGGCCCTGAGTTTCCTTCGCCAGGACGAACCGGTGTTCGCGCCGCTGGATTTCCGGCTGCATGCGGGCGAACTGGCGCTGGTCGAAGGCGACAACGGCAGTGGCAAGACCACCTTGATGCGCATCCTGGCCGGCCTGCTGCACGTCAGCGATGGCGAACTGGATTGGCGCGGTGAGCCGCTGCAGCGTGATCGCTGCACCGGCGAGATCCTGTTTCTCGGCCATCAGCTCGGCCTGAAGGCCGATCTCAGCCCGCGCGAAAACCTGCAGATCGCGGCCGGCCTGCACGGCTGTCGCGATGGCATGCTCGTGGCCAGCGTGCTGACCGGAATTGGCCTGAACGGCTACGAGGACGAACCGGTGCGTCGGCTTTCCGCCGGCCAGAAGAAACGCGCCGCCCTGGCACGATTGCGCTTGCTGCCAGCCGCGCTGTGGTTGCTCGACGAGCCCTACGCGAACCTCGACCGCAGCGGCATCGCGCTGGTCAATCAACTGCTGGAGACGCACCTCGCGCAGGGCGGTGCGGCGATGGTCAGCAGTCATGGCGCCATGGGTTTTCATGCTGGCGAGCCACAGCGCATCCGGATGCATGCATGAACCGTCCGGGCCTCTTCATCGCCTGCACCGCGATGCTGCGACGCGACCTCACGCTGGCCTGGCGCCGCCGCGGTGATATCGCGATGCCGGTGCTGTACGCGCTGATCGTGACGATGCTGTTCCCGTTCGCGCTGGGGCCGGAGGACACGC
>DAIMGD010000122.1:0-7256 GCA_036724165.1 Rhodanobacter sp. | reverse complement strand
CATCCACGCCGAGCTGAAGGTGCCGACCAGGTAGATGCCGAAGATCAGCCCGACCGCCGTCTGGCTCAGGCCGTACGGCGGCGCCAGCAGCCGGTAGCCGAGGTAGTTGTAGACGGTGACGAACGCGCCGAGCAGCAGGAAACCCTCGACGAACAGCCACGGCAGGCCGGGATCGCGAAACATCTCGCCGAAACGCCGCAGCAATGCGCGCCAGCGCAGCGGCTGCGCCACGAAATGCCGCGATGGCGGCAGCTCGCGCCAGAAGATCAGGCCGGCGAGGATGCCGATCACGCCGACCACCGCCACGCCGCAACGCCAGCCGAAGTAGTCGGCCAGCACGCCGGTGATCAGCCGCCCGCCCATGCCGCCGACCGCACTGCCGCTGATGTACAGGCCCATGCCCAGGCCGATCGACTCGACATGCATTTCTTCGCCCAGGTAGGTCATCGCCACGGCGGGCAGACCGCTCAAGGTCAATCCGAGCAGGGTGCGCACCACCAGCAGCGCGGACCAGTCCGGCATCAGCGCCATCACCAGTACCAGCAAGGCGGACGACAGCAGCGACGCCACCATCACCGGCTTGCGCCCCCAGGCATCCGACAGCGCGCCGGCAAACAGCATCGCGAACGCGAGCACGCCGGTGGTAAGCGACAGCGACAGCGCACTGACCGCCGCGCTCACGCCGTAGTCGTGACTGAATTGCGGCATCAGCGGCTGCACGCAATACAGCAGTCCGAACGTGGCGAAGCCGGCCGCGAACAGCGCCAGGTTGGTGCGCCGGAAGGCCGGCGTGCCGTGCCGGATGCTCATCGGCTCGTCGGCTGCCAGCGCGGGACTGCAACGGCCTGGTCGCCTGGCGAGGGCGGCGGCCTGACGGTGTCGATCATCTCCGCACGGCACTGGTTCGTCGCGCGAAGAACGCCACGATCAGCCCGAACAGGATCATCGCCAGCAGGTTTTCGATGAACGACCGGGTGGTGAAATGCGGCTTCGGCCACGCCGCGGAAAGCGGCACGACCACGTATTCCATCACTCCGAACACCACCATGCCGTAAAGGATGCCGGCACTCACCCACTGCCGGCTCAGCCAGCCGATCCGGCGCGCCGCAAAGACAAAGATCGCCGCGATCAACAGCGACATCGCCCACTGCAAGCCGAGCCCCAGCAGTGCGACCGGCGTACTGCCCTGAAACGCCGCCTTGCCGAGCAGGCCGCTGGCAATCGCGCGCAGGATGACGAATGGACTGATGCCGTTGAGCAGTGCGGCGACGCCGATGTCGAGCGTGCCCGCGAGAAAGCCAGCGCACAGGATGGCCGTCAGTGAGGCGGAGCGTGAGTTTGTCACAGGCAAGGTCCTTGATCGGGGGAGAACTGTGGCGAGTGGCGCGCGGCAGGCTTCACGCGAGCCGTGGAGATGAATGCACGAGATACGCCGCCATGCATATCACGGCATGTGCCAGCAGTCATGCCGTGCCGGCCGGGACGCCGAATGAGCGGGCGATCTCAGGCACTGCGGTCGCCGCGCAAGACGCGCACCGCCTCCTCGTTGCCTGCCGCGCTACGCCCGCTGACCCAGCCGAACAGCGCGATGCCGGTGATGATCGCCAATGCGCCGAACAGCGCGTAACCATGCGGCCATGCCTCGCCGAGAAACAGCACCCCGAGCAGGCTGGCGAACAGCAGCTCGGCCGCCTGCATCGCCTCGACCGCCGCCAGTGCGGTCGGCTCGCGTCGCACCATGTCGGTCGCGCGGAAGAACATCACCGTGGCGATGGTGCCCGACGACAGCGCCACGCCGCCGGCCAACAAAGCCTCGCGCCATGTCGGCGGACCGATCGTGCACCAGGCAATCAGCGCGAACAGCAGCCACAACGGCCAGCTGCACAGGGTCATGCCGAACACGCGCTGCACCGCATTGAGCTGGCTGCCACACTGCTCCAGATGCAGCAGCAGCTTGCGATTGCCCAGCGGATAGGCGAACGCGGAAAGCACCACCGCGCCGATCGCCAGCCAGTCGCCGGCATGCAGTCGTCCCTGCGCATGGCCCCACTGCAGGGCGAACACGCCGGCGACGATCAGCGCACCGATCGCCAGCGTGCGCCACGCCAGCTGGCGCCGCGCGTCGCGATAGATCAGCGGCGCCAGCAACGGCCCGGCCAGCACGGTGGTCTGGAAGCTTCCGGCGATCAGCCATGACGGCCCACTGCTCGCCGCCCAGGTCAGCGGAATGCCGAACAGCACGAAACCGACACTGCTCCACAGCAGCCACACGCGCGAATGCCGGCGCAGTTCGCGCGGCAATTCACCCAGGCCGCCCTGCAGCGGCAGTGCCACGGCCAGCAGCGGCAAGGTGATCAGGTAACGCAGGATCACCGCCCAAGCCCAATGCCCGCCACCGACCACCAGGCTGCGGTTGAGCACGTAGGTCAGCGTGAAGAACAGCGCCGAACACAGCGCGAGACCAACGGCAGCAAGCGAGGACGAGCGCATGGGGAATCCGGTGAATGGGCGCGGCCGATGCAGTGTTGCAAATCAGCCACCGATTGCGAAGCGCGGAATGGGCACCGGTCAAGATCGGCATGACTTCATGCACGGGCCAGCCCCACGGGCCCGGTGCAGACTCGCGCACATCCATCATGGGGAATGATCATGCCGATATTCCGATATGTGTCCGCGCTGGCCTGGCTTGCGGTCGTGCCGGCGACCAGCTTGCACGCGACGGAAGCGCCCACCGCGCTGCGCGATCAACTGGTGGCGGTGACGCAGGCGCTGGTGGATGCGATTCCCCAGGGCAGGCAGGATGTCTGGCAGCGCACGCTGGCCGACGACGCGGTGATCATCGACGAGTTCGGTCGCATCCAGCACAAGCAGGACGCGGTGGCATCGCTGCATCCGTTTCCACCAGGCATATCCGGCAGCATCGAACTGCGCGATCCGCATGCGCAGCAATACGGCGACATGGCCACGCTGCAGGTCGAGCAGTATGAACGCGAGAGGTTTTATGGCCAGCGCTTCGTGGTGCGCTACCAGTCGCTGCTCAGCTTCGTGAAGCAGCACGGCGCATGGAAGCTGGCCGGCTACGAGGACGTGACGATCCCGACCGCGCCGCCGCAACTGCAGGTCGGCGGACTCAGCCTCGACGACTACGCCGGCAGCTACCGTTACGCGCCGGGTCGGGCATGGACGGTCAGCGTGAAGGACGGCGTGCTCGGCTACGTCAGCAAGGCCGGACGTCCATTCAACACGCTGGAGCCGATCGCGAAGGATGTGTTCATGGGCAGCGACGACGAGAGGAACCTGCTGATCTTCCGGCGCGACGTGAACGGCAAGGTCGATGAACTGGTCGAGCGACGCAAGTTCAACGACCTGCACCTCAGGCGCGAAGCGAGCGGTGCCTGAATCCGGTCATGATGTCTTCGCATCTTCCGATGACAGCGGCAGCTGCAAATCCACGGCCAGCCCGCCACCGTCGCGATTGCTTGCGTGCAGCTCGCCACCGTGGATCTTGACCACCCGCTGCACGATCGCCAAGCCCAGGCCATGTCCGTCGGCGCGCATCGCATTGCTGCCACGGAAGAACGGCCTGAACAGGGATTCCAGCTCGGCCTCCGGTACGCCGGGGCCGCGGTCGCGGATGGACAGCTCGGCCACTCCCTTTCCCATGCGTAGAAGAACCTCCACGCCACCACCCTCGGGACTGAACTTGATCGCGTTGGCGATCAGGTTGTCCAGCGCGCGCTCCAGCAATGGCCCGCTGCCGAACACGACGATCGGTCCGCTGGGCGAGGTCAGCTGCAGTTCGACGTGGCGTGCCCGTGCTTCGAGCCCGGCCTGCTCCACCCCACCGCGCACCAGCTCGACCAGGTCCAGATTTTCGCAACTCATGCCTGGAATGCTGCCTTCCAGCCGCGACAGCGCGAGCATTTCGCCGGTCATGCGATCCAGCCGGGCAATCTCCATCTCGGCCTGGTGAAAATATGCATCGGCCTCGGCCGCATCGGTACTGCGCCGTGCCAGTTCGAGGATCAGGTGCAGCCGCGCCAGTGGCGAGCGCAACTCGTGCGACAGATCCTGCAGCACGCCACGATCGTGCGCCACTAGCGCCTCGATGCGCTCGGCCATCGCATCGAAGTCATTGGCGAGCTGGGCCAGCTCGTCACGTGTCTTGCCCCCTTGCCGAGCCACCCGGGTCGACAACTCGCCGGCGGCCATGCGCCGGGTGGCATCGCGCAATGCCTCGACCGGTCTGGCCACGCTGCGCGCCACCCACCAGCCGACCAGTCCGATGATCAGCAGCGACAGGCTCAGCTGGACAGTCATCAGGATTTTCTCACGCGTCTGACGCCGCAGCCGCGTATGCGTCCGGCTGAGTGCGACCAGCTGCCGAACATGCCCGTCGTCGCCCAGTACCTGTTGCACGGAAAGGTACAGGCCCGGGCGGGGTTGCAGCAGGATGTCCTGCCCATCCGCGAGCCATCCCGGCAACGATGCCTGGATCGACGATGGCAACCAGATCGGCGACAGCGGACGGCCCTTTTCATAAAGGGTGGCATCGATGCCTTCGTGACGCTGTTGCACCACCCAGTCGTCGAGCGCAGGCGAGCCGCCACTTTCGTAATGCTGGTTCGCATCCTGGGCCAGTGCCGTCCAGTCGATTTCCACCGCTGTGGTGTATTCGATGAAACGCTGGGTGAGCAGGCCACCGAGAAACAGCACCAGCAGGTTCGCCAGGCAGAACCAGACCAGCAAGCGCCAGTAGAGCGAGCTCTTGAAGGGATTCACGGCGCGCCCGCAAGCATCAGGTAACCGGAGCCGCGTACCGATTCGATGCGTGGCGATTGCGGCGACGCTTCCGCCAGTTTGTGGCGCAGGCGGCTGACGTGCACGTCGATGCTGCGGTCGAAGCGTTCCAGTTCGCGCCCGAGCGCGAAGCGCGTCAGCGATGCCTTGTCGACCAGCTCACCGGCACGCTGGGCCAGCGCCAGCAGCAGCATGAACTCGGCGCCGGTCAGTACAAGTTCCTGCTCCCCGATGAAGGCGCGGCGGTCGCCGGGTTGCAGGCGCAGCGCGCCGACCTGCAGGTTGGCCGCGGTGGCCGGCGTGTTGCGGCGCAGTTGTGCACGCACCCGCGCCAGCAGCTCGCGCGGCAGACACGGTTTGGAGAGATAGTCGTCCGCGCCCAGCTCCAGCCCGATCACCCGATCCACCGGCTCGCCTTTCGCGGAAAGCATGATGACCGGCAGGCGGTGCTGCAGGCGCAGGTCGCGCAGCGTTTCCAGGCCATCTCGACCGGGCATCATCACATCGAGGATCAACAGGTCCGGGCGCAGGCTCGGGTTGCGCAGCGCGGCCAACGCCGTTTCGCCGTCATGCGCGACATCCACCGCAAAGCCCTCGCGTCGCAGATATTCGGCCAGCAGGCTGCACAGCGCGCGGTCATCATCGGCAATCAGGATTCTCGGCATGGCCTTCATTCAAGCGGTACGGCGGGACGAACTCCACGAGCTTTACCCATCTTTACCTTCCAGCAAAGCACATACACACGGGAATGTCGTCAAATAGTCGCAAGTCCTCCACCCCCCAACGACAGAGGTTCCACCATGCGCAAGAACATCGCTCTCGGCCTGATCATGACCTCCGCCCTGGCGCTCGCCACGCTCGCCGTCGCTGCCCCGTCCGGGCAGGAAGGTGGCCCGCATCAGGGCTGGCATTCCCACGGCCATGGCATGGCCATGGGCTTTGAAAAGCTCAACCTCACCGACGCCCAGCGCGCCAGCATCAAGCAGATCGTGCGCACCAGCTTCGCGCAGAACAAGACGCAGCGCGCCGCGCTTCGCCAGCAGCATGAAGCGTTCGCCGCGATGACGCCCGACCAGGTCGGCTATCAGGCAGCGGCAACCCGCCTGGCGCAGGCCGCAGGCGATGCCACTCGCCTGCGCGTGCAGCAGCAGGCTACCCTGCGCGCCCAGGTGTATGCCTTGCTCACGCCGGCACAGAAAGCGCAGCTGGCGACCCTGCGCACGGCACGACAGGCACGCAAGCAGCAATGGCAGCAGTTCAAGGCGCAGCACCCGGTGTCCGCGGCTGCGCAGCCGACGCAGTAAGCCGATCATTGCGTAACGGGTAAACGGCAACGCCAGCGGCAACGCCAGCGGCAACGCTGGCGTTGCCGTTTGCGTCAATCAATCGTCATCAGGAGCGCGTGCGGGCAGCGGGCCGATGCAGTTCAAGTTCAGCGATAACGCCAGCGACCGCCGATCCAGACATGCCGCGGGCCCCAGTACCCGGGCACCCATACGCGCGCGTGGTAGCCGCGGGGTGGCACCACCACGCAACCGGTGAGGGAGACGCTGCCGAGCAACAGCAACGTGGAAACAAGCAAGGCGGCAAGGATGCGACGCATGGGGACACTCCGGTGGAGGATGTGTCACCAGAAACGCATGCGGAATTCTTGCGCTGACTTGAACGCCGGCCAGCGATGGCCGGCGTTCATCTTTCGCATACCGGATCCGGACAGCGGAGCCCGTCAGTTCCAGCGGCCGTTGCTGCCACCCACACTGAAGCGTCCCGCGCCCAGCAGCGCGATCACGAGTGCCGTACCGAGGTACATGCCCTGCAGCTCCAGCGCCCAGCCGCCGGTGTCGGCCAACATGGCCAGCTGACTCACGTGCACCAGCGCCAGCGCCACGATCATGTTGATCGCGATGATCAGCGCGCCGACGCGTGTCCAGAAGCCGAGCAGCAGCAGGATCGGCGCCACCACCTCACCCACGTAGACCCCGTACGCCAGGATCGACGGCAGCCCGGCATGGGCCAGCACGCCCAGCACATACACCGGACCATGGATCAATTTCGAAACGCCGTGGAACAGGATCAGCACGCCCAGCACAACACGCAACAGCAGTTTGCCCAGATCGGTGGAACCTTGCATGGGAAGTCTCCTGAGGAAAGCCGTCGGCATGACGGCGTGCACTGCCAGCGCAATCTAACCCAGTCGTGCCGCTGCGGATATGCGTCGAAGCCGAGGCTCCGCTCGATCAGCGCGGATCAGCCGCCAGCCAGCCGGGCCACGACGCTGCGATAGCGCGCCGCAATGCGCTGCTCGTCGCGATGCTGGAAGTTGCGTACCTGCCAGCGCCCGCCGACCATGACGTCACGCACCAGCGGCGTGTTGCCGGCGAACAGGAAACTGTCAAGCAGCGAGCGCGTCGCGCGCGCGGCGAGCAGCGGCGAGTGCTCGTCCAGCACGATCAGGT
>DAIMGD010000121.1:0-7326 GCA_036724165.1 Rhodanobacter sp. | reverse complement strand
TTCATGTAGAGCTTGTAATATTAGATTTTCGAATAATCCAAAGCCCCACCCGCGCCAAGCGCCTAACGTGCCGGTTACGCTTCCACCAAAACCAATAACATCGTCGGATCCCGGATAAGATGAATGACCACGTGAAAATAATCTTCAATACCGTGCAGATCGCGGAGGGCTACCCACCGGATGCTTACGAGGGCATTTGGGCCAAGCTGATGGCTAACGGAAATTACGAAATAGATAATATTCCTTTTTTTATCTATAATATTAGTGCGGGTGATGAAGTTTCGGCTAATGAAGTTGATGGGGAGTTATTTTTTAGTGAGCTTGTCTCTAAATCCGGCAATTCTACCTTTAGGGTCATTTCTGTGGATAAGGATAAGAGCTCATATTTGAGAGACAAAATTAAAGAATTTGACTGTATTACTGAATATAATGGAAGGCTAAATTTAATTGCTGTGGAAGTGCCCGAATCGGTGAATATAAAACCATTTTTGGACTTCATAATGAAAGCAAAATCTAAAAACGAGTTAGATTATGATGAGGGAGCGTTGCGTCATGTCATTTAAACTCTATAAAATCTGCGTGATATAATTATTTACTTTGCGATTAGTCATACCGTCTGCACGGTGAGAGGAAGAAATCTCATATTGCAATTTAGGACGATTTACATAAACCAAAAGTGTCCAGGGCGCCTTCGTGTACTCAATGAACCAATTTCGGATTTAGCCGTGACACTTTAAGCTTAGTCGCCTTCTTGGCTTTTTTTGTTGATGCCCTTATGGGACTGCTGGGTTTCGATGCACCGCCAATCAGCAAGTTCCCCATTGTTACGCCCCGCTTCTTGAGCGCCCCGGCAAACCACAAAGGCTGGCGGCCACGACCGGACCAAGTTTCCAACGCATTCGCTGGATTCCGGTACTTTGGTGCAACCAAGCCCGCGCCCTTCTTGCCTGCTGTCTTCTTGCCGCCACGGGTTCGGTAGACCTCGGCCAGAGTCAGGCCACTGAGGTTAAGCAAGGTATCAATCTTTTTTCGAACATTCTGAATCATGTTGCCGTGAGCTTCTTTCATCTGCGCATTGGCGCCCGCGATGAGCGCTTGGAGTTCTTTCCGGGAGAGGTTCTTTAGATCTATGGCCATGAATTGTCCTTATAGGTTAGAAGTAAAGAGTGCCACATTTAAGTTTAAGCAAGCCTTGGTCAAAGGGTGCGTATTTTTGGTCTTTCTGTGGTAACTTTCTTGGGACAAACTTTGGGACACTTCCCTCAAGTTTTGATCTGAAATCAAAGCCTTATGCGTTGCGAGATTGGGACACTTTTGAGGTGATCCTAGTCTCCCAGCCAAAACAAAAAGACCCGCCCATGTGGCGGGTCTTTTTGTTTTGGTTGCGGATACAGGAGACGAATCACGTTCGACAAATTTGTCTGGAACAAATTTGGACAGCGCGCAGCGCTGGCCCTGAGCGCAGCGAAGGGTGAGTCCCATGGATGGGACGAACAATCCTGATCTTCCAGCCACCTCAATCCTCATTGCCGTGTGATGTCTTTTGCCGGGATGCAAGCAGGAAAGCTGAGGCTCGCAAAACCTGCCTCTTCGGTTCCCCACTCCACCAGCGTAAAATCCCCGCGTTTCCCCCGCGGCAAATCGATGACTCCCGAAACCGAAAACTCCGTCGGGCATGCCAACGTGCGCCTGGAAGGCAGTACCGATGCCTTGCCGTTGTCGCCATCGCTTGGCGTGGCGCTGGATGCCACACGCATGCCGCGACGATCGACCCTGGTGGATCGCCGCGTGTTGCGCATTACCGCGGTGGCGGTGCTGCTGGGCATTGCCGCGGCCTTCATCGCGCGGATCCTCACCGCGCTGATCGGACTGGTCACGAATCTGGCGTTCTACGGCCGGTTGTCGACGGCATTCAGCTCGCCGGCCGACAACCATCTGGGACTGTGGGTGATCGCGGTGCCGGTGATCGGCGGCCTGATCGTGGGGATGATGGCGCGCTGGGGTTCGCGCGCGATCCGTGGTCACGGCATTCCCGAGGCGATGGAGCAGGTGCTGCTCAACGAGTCGAAGATCCCGCCACGGATCACCTTCCTGAAGCCGATTTCCTCGGCGATCGCGATCGGCACCGGCGGACCGTTCGGCGCGGAAGGCCCGATCATCGCCACCGGCGGCGCGCTTGGTTCATTTATTGGCCAGTTGCTGCATGTGACCGGTGCCGAGCGCAAGGTGCTGCTGGCGGCCGGTGCGGCGGCGGGCATGGCGGCGGTGTTCGGTTCGCCAGTGGCGGCGGTGGTGCTGGCGATCGAGCTGCTGTTGTTCGAGCTGCGTCCGCGCTCGCTGATTCCGGTGGCCCTGGCGACGGTCGCGGCGACGGGCGTGCGCTATGCCATGGTGGGCTCGGCGCCGGTATTCGCGATGCCGGCGCTGGCCACGCCGGGGCTCGTCGCGCTGGTTTCCTATGTCGGCATCGGCGCGTTGCTCGGGCTGATCAGCGTGGCGGTGACGCGGATCGTCTACGGCATCGAGGATCTGTTCGAGAAGCTGCCGATCCACTGGATGTGGTGGCCGGCGCTCGGTGGCGTCGCGGTGGGCGTGATCGGTTATTTCGCGCCACTGACGCTGGGCGTGGGCTACAGCAATATCGAGGAGATCATTACCGGTCAGCTGACCTGGAGCGCGCTGGCGTTCCTGTGCGTGATGAAGTTTCTGTCGTGGTCGATCGCACTGGGCAGTGGCACGTCCGGCGGCACGCTGGCGCCGTTGTTCACCATCGGCGGTGCGCTCGGTGCGCTGGCCGGCATGGGACTCGCCATGCTGGCGCCGCAGTTCGGCATCGATCCGCGGATTGCCGCTCTGGTTGGCATGGCGGCGATCTTTGCCGGCTCCGCACGCGCGCTGCTCACGGCGGTGGTGTTCGCGTTCGAGACCACCGGCCAGCCGGCCGGGCTGTTGCCGTTGCTGGGCGGTTGCACCGCGGCGTATCTGATCTCCGCGCTGCTGATGCGCAACACCATCATGACCGAGAAGATCGCCCGACGCGGTGTGCGGGTGCCGGCCGAATACGCCGCCGACTATCTGGATCAGGTGGTGGTGCGCGACGCCTGCACGCATGCGGTGGTGACTCTGCGCACTTCGCAGACGCTGGCCGAGGTGCGCCGCTGGTTCAACCAAGGCCTGCCCGACATGCAGCACCAGGGCTACCCGGTAGTGGACGACGCAGGCCACGTGCAGGGCGTACTGACCCGCCGCACCCTGCTGGATCCGCAATGGCACTACACGCTGCCGCTGGGTGACCTGGTGCTGCGCGAACCGATCGTGGTGAAGGAAAGCCACTCGCTGCGCGAGGCGGCCGATCACATGGTGGCGCAGAACGTCGGCCGCCTGATCGTGGTGGGCGACGCGCCGCCGCACCTGCTGGTCGGCATCCTCACTCGCGGCGATATTCTCGCCGCGCATGGCCAGCGCCTGCAGGAGCTGCGCCAGTCCGGGCGTTACCTGCATTTCCGCAAGGGACGGGTAGTGCGACGTCCGGTCAAGCCGGCTGGCGCCTGAGCTTGACCGGCGGCCGCGGTCGCTGACCGCCACCGCGGCGGTCACATCTCGCGGTCGCCGATCAGCACCACATCGGCCGGCCGTCGCGCGAACAGACCGACGGTGACGATGCCGGGTATCTGGTTGAGCTCGCTTTCCAGCGCCGCCGGGTCGGCGATCTGCCAGCCATGCACGTCGATGATCCAGTTGCCGTTGTCGGTGATTACGCCGTCGCGCCATACCGGCTGGCCACCACGCTTGACGATCTCGCGGCCGATCAGGCTGCGCGCCATCGGGATCACCTCGATCGGCACCGGGAACTTGCCGAGCAGATCGACCCGCTTGCTCGCATCGATGATGCAGACGAATTTCTGGCTGGCCGCAGCGACGATTTTTTCGCGGGTCAGTGCGGCACCACCACCCTTGATCAGACGCTTGTACGGATCGCATTCGTCGGCGCCGTCGATGTAGATCGTCAGCGGGCCGGCGGAGTTGAGGTCGAGCATGGGAATGCCGAGTTTCCTCAACTGCGCCGAGGACTGCTCCGAACTGGATACCGCGCCCTGGATGCGATCCTTCAGGTCGGCCAGCGCGTCGATGAAGAACGCCACGGTGGAACCGGTGCCGACACCGACGATGGCGCCGTCCTCGACGTAGCGGATCGCGGCCTCACCGGCCTGGCGTTTTTCGTTGGCGTTGCTCATGACATCGGTTCCGGGAAGAGGGCGTCTAGGTAGTGGGTGGCCACAGCGCAAAGTCGACTGGGTGTCATTCGAGCGTGAGGATGTAGCGCCATTCGGTTGCAGCCACCGGCATTACCGACAGCCGGTTGCCCTTGCGCAGCAGCAGCATCTCATCCAGCGCATCGTGGCCCTTGAGTTCGTCGAGCGTGATCGTGCGCTTGAGCTTTCTCACGAACTTCACGTCGACCAGCATCCAGCGCGGTTCTTCGCGCTTGCTGGTGGGATCGAAATACTTGCTTTTGGCATCGAACTGGCTGGGATCGGGGTAAGCATCGGAGACGACCTCGGCGATGCCGACGATGCCGGGTTCGGCGCAGTTGGAGTGATAGAAGAACACCTTGTCGCCGGGCCGCATGCTGTCGCGCATGAAGTTGCGTGCCTGGTAGTTGCGCACGCCGTCCCAGGCTTCGGTGCGCTTGCGCTTGAGGTCGTCGATCGAGAACGCCTCGGGTTCGGATTTCATCAGCCAGTGTCGGATGGGACGTTCGGTCATGGAGTCGACTCCAGGTGACAATCGATCAGCTCGCGATCGGTGGCGATGAAATCAAGCGCAACATCCCAGGATTCCTCATTTACGATTTCCAGTTCCTGGAAATCGTAGGCGATACCGACCAGCAACGGTTCGGTCGGGCGTACCTGCTCGTTGAGGAAGGCGAAGCTGCGGTCGTAGTAGCCGCCACCGTGGCCGAGTCGGTGGCCGCGGCGGTCGAAGCCGAGCAGTGGCACGAACACCAGGTCGAGCTGGAACGGCTCGAACAGCTCGCCGGGCTCGGCCGGTTCGGGGATGCCGTAACGGTTCGGCTGCACCTCGTCGCCGGATTGCCATGGCGCGAAACGCAGGTGCTTGCCCTTGCCGATCACCGGCAACAGGAACTGCTGGCCGCGTGCGGCCAGTGGCGGAATCACCAGGTTCAGCGGCAGCTCGCCGTGGCTGGCCCAGTAGCCGGCCACGCGGGCATCGGTGAGGTATTCGGGCAATTGCTCGAGGCTGCGGCGCAGGCCTTGCGCGGCGCTCATGCGTTCGGGCGGGGACAGGGCACGGCGCTGGTCGGCCAGGCGCTGGCGAAGCTCGTGTCGTTGGGCGGTGGCGTCCACGTTTCGAGCATCTCCATCGAAAAGTCGCCCCGTTCATCGCGGGACGAACGGGGCGGGAAATAAGTGGCGTCAACCGCGATGCCGCTGCCCACCAAACGACCTTGATCCAAGATGGATCAGGTGGGAGAGCTACATGGTCTCAAGGCTTTCCGCACGTGGCGGACATGCACAACAACCGATGTGAAGCCGACCCGGGGCCGTATTTAGGAACAAGGCAAATGTAAGAGTGTGCTGGCGAACATCGCAGAAAACGCCGAGATCCATTTTAGGCGCTTGCCCTGGAATGTCCACTGCCAGGGGACTGGCTGGGTTCATCACCGGCGTGCTTGTCGCGGCTGTTCAGCGCTTGTGCGGCTCGGCGTCGAGCGCGGCATCCAGCTTGCTACGCAACGCGGCCAGGCCGTCGCTGAGACGCTGCTCCTGACCGTCGTGCTGCTTGCGCAGGGTCAGCAATTCGTGGGTGACGCTGATCGCGGTCAGCACCGCCAGCCGTTCGAAGCTGGGTGCCTTGGCGTTCGCGCGCAGCTCGCGCATCTTGCGATCGAGGAAGCCGGCCGCTTCGATCAGGCCATCGCGCTCTTCCGGTGCGCAGGCGATCAGGAATTCGCGGTCGATCAGTCGCAGCGCGACCGGTTCGCTGGCAGGTGTGCTCATCAACCGTTGCTCTCAAGCGATTTCAGGCGTTGGATCATCGCCTCGACGCGGCTGCGCGCCTGTTCGTTGCGTGCCATCAGGCCGGCCCGTTCGCCGGACAACTGCTCCTGGCTATGGCGCAGGCTGCGGTTTTCCTCGTTGAGCCGGCGCACGGTATCGAGCAGTCGATCAAGCTGCCGGCCGAGTGCCGCCAGCTCTTGATGGACAGGGTCGGACTGGACGTGATCAGGCTTGCTCATGCGCGAAACTATAACAGGACGTCGGCGGAAATCAGCGCTGCGATCGACAGCGGGCATGGCGCTCCCGGCATCTGCATTAAACTGCCGCTTATTCCTTGAAGGAGCACCGCCATGACGGCTGCCGGACTTGTGGGCCACGACGAAATCGATGCATTGATCATGCGTTTGCGACTGGGTATCGAGGCCAGCGAACTGCACGGCTCGCTGTGCGGCTACCTGGCCGGCGCCGGCTCGTTGCAGCGCACTTCGGTGCTGGCCGCGCTGCAGCTTGATGGCGAGGCGAGCGAACCGAGCGCGAACGACCAGGCGCTGCTGCAGCGGTTGGCCAGGCAGTGCGAGTCCGAACTGGCTGATCCCGAGCTCGGTTTCGAACCGTTGCTGCCGGAGGACGACCGCCCGCTGGCGGAACGTGCCGAGGCGATGGTCGACTGGTGCCGCGGTTTTCTCGGCGGCTTCGGCCTTGCCGGTACGTCGGCGCATGCGCAGTTGTCGGGCGAGGCGCAGGAGATCCTGCGCGACCTGGGCACCATCGCGGCCTCGTCGTTCGATTTCGGCAATGCGGACGAAGACGAGGACGCCTTGATCGAAGTGCAGGAATTCGTGCGGGTCGGCGTGATGCTGCTGCACACCGAATGCAGCGCACACGGCAAGCCCAGCGGCACCGTGCATTGATCCCGACGGTGCCGGGGCTGGCAGCGCTGGCGATCGCGCCGGCGGAATTCGCGCGTCGCCGCCGCCAGCTGATGCAGATGGCCGGCGAGGATGCAGTACTGCTGATCGCCGCGGCGACCGAACGCATGCGCAATGCCGATGCGGCCTGGCCCTACCGGCAGGATTCGGACTTCCATTACCTCGGCGGCTTTCCCGAGGCCAGCGCGGTACTCGCGCTGCTGCCCGGCCGCAAGCACGGCGAGGTGGTGCTGTTCTGCCGCGAGCGCGATCCGGTGCGCGAACGCTGGCACGGCCAGTCGATCGGTACCGAGCGCGCGGTGGCCGAATACGGCATGGACGACGCGTTCCCGATCGAGGACATCGACGACATCCTGCCCGGCATGATCGAGGGC
>DAIMGD010000120.1:0-7360 GCA_036724165.1 Rhodanobacter sp. | reverse complement strand
TTAGCGGTGGCTGGGGGAGGTAGGTCGGCGCAGCGGGCGGCAGCCGACGGGTGACTGATACAATATCGGTCTGTCTGCATTGTAAAGATGAATCACCAAGCTATGGACATCAACGAACGAATCAGGGCGATGCTGGCCGAGCATCCCATCGTGCTTTTCATGAAAGGCACGCCGCAATTCCCGATGTGCGGTTTTTCCAGCCGCGCCGCCCAGGCACTCGCTGACGCTGGCGCGGAGTTCCACTCGGTGAATGTGCTGGCCGATCCGCAGATCCGCGCCGCTTTGCCGCATTTCGCCAATTGGCCGACTTTCCCCCAGTTGTTCATCCAGGGGGAGCTGATCGGAGGCTGCGACATCATCGAAGATCTGAAATCCTCCGGCGAGCTGTCGCGGATGGCCAGCGATGTGGCCGGAGTGGTGCATTGATGATGTTGCCCGTTTCCCGACTGCCGGCCGACTGGCAGTCGGCCGCCGATACCCTGGCTGATCGCGTGGTGCTGGTGACCGGCGCCTATGGTGGTCTTGGCAGCGCGGTGGCGCGCGCGATGGCCCGCGCTGGAGCCACGGTGGTGATCACCGGCAAGCGTAAACGCCAGCTGGAACAGCTGTACGACGCCATGCGGGCCGAAGGCCTGAGCGAACCGGTGATCCATGCGCTGGACATGGAAGTGGCCACGCCGCGGGAATACGCCGCGCTGGCCGAAGGTCTGGAGCGCGATTTCGGCCGGCTCGACGGCATCGTGCACGCGGCAGCCAGCTTCACCGGGCTGACCCCGATCGCGATGCACAAGCCGGACGACTGGCTGCGCGCGCTGCACGTGAATGTTTCGGCGCCGTTCGCACTGACCCAGGCGTGCATGCCGCTGCTGACCCAGGCCAGCGACAGCGCAGCGGTATTCGTGCTGGACAATCCGGAGTTGCTGCAGCGCGCCCACTGGGGCGGCTACGGCGTGTCCAAGGCCGCGCTGGAGCGGTTCGTGGCGATCCTGCATCAGGAAACCGACAGCAGCTCGCTGCGCACGCATGCCCTGTTGCCGGCGCCGATGCGTACCGCGTTGCGTCGACAGGCGTATTTCGGCGAGGACATCATGCAGCAACCGCTGCCGGATGCCGCTGCGGCTGCCGCCGTCTATCTGCTCAGCGCGCAGGCCATGGCGGCGCGCGGCTCGGTGCTGGATCTGCGCGCCGACTGAAAAGTTGTCCGCGCCATCCCTATGATGAAAGCGCCACCACAAGGGAGTTGAGATGGAAACGCAGATGACCACGTTGTCGGCGGGAATCATGCTGTTCCTGATCATGGATCCGCTCGGCAATATCCCGTTCTTCCTCAGCCTGCTGAAGCATGTGCCGCCGAAACGCCGACGTTGGGTGATGGTGCGCGAGCTGCTGATTGCGCTGGGTGTACTGCTGGCCTTCCTGTTCGGTGGTCAACATATGCTGCAGTTGCTGCAGCTGAAGCCGGATTCGATCAGCATCGCCGGCGGCATCGTGTTGTTCCTGATCGGCATCCGCATGGTGTTTCCACCCGCTGACGGCGGCGGCATCTTCGGCAAGCCGGGCGAGGGTGAGCCGTTCATCGTGCCGATGGCGATCCCGGGCGTGGCTGGCCCGTCGGCGATGGCGGCACTGCTGTTGCTGACCAATACCCAGCCCGGCCGCACCGCTGACTGGATGACTGCCTTGCTGCTGGCATGGCTCGCCACATCGCTCATTCTGCTCAGCGCCACTTACCTGTTTCGCTGGCTCGGCGAAAGTGTGCTGACCGCTCTGGAGCGTGTGATGGGCATGCTGCTGATTGCACTCTCCGTGCAGATGTTCATGGCCGGCGTCGCGTCCTTCCTGCACCTGACCGTTTGAAACGGCGACCTCATCGGATCGACCGGGCTGGCCGTCTGACCTGATCGGCTTGCTGTCATAATTGGTCGGCAGGATGGGAGGACATTCGAGGAGGCGATCATGCTGAGCATCGAACAGAACCTCACCGAGCGCCTGCCATGGCTGGCGCAACACCCCTTCATCCGCCGCCCTGTGGCGGGCATGCTGGGCCGGCTGGCCGATGAAGACGGTTTCAATCGTGTACTGGATCGGGTCGGCGCGGTCGAAGGTTTCGATTTTGTCGAGCGCGTGCTGGATGTACTCGACACCAGCTATCAGCTCAATGCGCGTGAACGCGAACACATTCCGGTAGACGGTCCTCTGCTGGTGGTGGCCAACCATCCGCTGGGCATGCAGGACGCACTCGCGTTGCTGCAACTGATCGGTTCCGTGCGCAGCGATGTACGCATTCTCGGCAACGATTGGCTGGCGACGGTCCCGCAACTGAGCAAGTTGTTGCTGCCCGTGGATGTGTTTGGCAAGGGTGCGGCCTCGCGCTTGCGCGGCATTTATCGCGCGCTGGACAAGGGTGAGGCACTGATCGTGTTTCCCGCGGGCGAAGTGTCGAGAGTGCGCCCCGATGGCGTGCGCGACGGGCCCTGGTCGGACGGTTTTGCGCGACTGGCGCTGCGCAGCAAGACGCCGGTGCTGCCGGTGCATGTCGCGGCGCGCAATTCGGCGATCTTCTATGGCCTGTCGATGCTGGCCAAGCCATTGAGCACGGCGATGCTGCCGCGTGAGGCCGTGGCACCCGGCAAGCGGCGAATCGGCTTCAGTATCGGTGCCCTGGTCAGTGCCGAAGAACTTGCACGGCGCAGCGGCGGCTCCGCCGTGCAGGCCGCCCGCTTGATGCGCCGGCATGTTTACCGTGTCGGGCGGCATCGCGGGCTGATCTTCGGCGGGCAGGCACCACTGGCACATCCGGAGCCAGCGGAATTGGTGGCGGCCGAACTGGCAAAAAGCGAAAAGCTGGCCGATCTCAATGACGGCAAGCAGGCATGGTTGTTCAAGGGCGCGATGGACAGCGTCGTGATGCGCGAGATCGGCCGCCTGCGCGAGTTGACCTTCCGCAAGGTCGGTGAAGGTACCGGGGCGCGCCGCGATCTTGACGCCTACGATCCGCACTACGAACACCTGGTGCTGTGGGATCCGAAGCTGTTGCGCATCGTCGGCTCGTATCGCTTCGGCCATGGTGGTCGGCTGATCGCCGAACGCGGCATGGCGGGGCTGTATACCTCCAGCCTGTTCAGTTATTCCCCGGCGCTGGAATCCCGCCTGGCGCAGGGGCTGGAGCTCGGCCGAAGCTTTATCGCACCGGCCTACTGGCGCTCGCGTGCGCTGGATCAGCTATGGCAGGGGATCGGCCTGTATCTGCAGCGCAATCCTGAGCTGCGCTATCTGTTCGGCCCGGTCAGCATGTCGGTGAAGCTGCCGCGCGAAGCCCGTGAATGGATCGCTGCGGCACATCAGCACTATTTCGGTGCGCCAGGCCTGGCCGCGGCGAGGCAGCCGTTTGTGATTTCGGCCGAAGTCATTCGCGGCGTACAGCTGGCGCTGGATGGTCTCGATGCGCCCGCCGGCCTGGGCAGGCTCAAGCATCATCTGGATGCATTGGGCGTCAGCCTGCCGGTGCTGTATCGGCAATATGTCGATCTGGTTGAGCCGGAAGGCGTGCAGTTCCTCGATTTTGGCGAGGACCCGGGGTTTTCCGGCTGCGTGGACGGCTTGGTGATGCTTGATCTGGCAGCCCTGAAACCCGCGAAGCGCGCGCGCTACTTGGCCGGGTGACTCGCGCCGCTGCAATACTCGAACGCTTCAGCAGTGTTGGACATCGCGCAAAATAGCCGGGTTCCCGTCATGCGGGAATGCCAAGGTGGGTACGCAGATTTAGGTCTGTCATGGTTGGAGCACCCGATCCCGTTTGCTTTCACTGTGACGGGCCACGCGTCACTTGGCTGGCATAGTTGTAAAATTGTTGTAAAATTGATGTGCGAGTCTTGCACTTCTGCGGAAGTCGCAAAGATGTTCACGGGGTTACCTGCTCCATTCGCGGCGGTAGGCGCGAGATCGCGGTGTGCTTCTCGCAGCGCCATACCCCAGCGACTTGTTTCAGCTCACTCGACCACCAATCCTGACTTACCTTGAGATAGCCCAATGAAGCGAACCCATCTTTCCGCCGCCATTGCACTCGCTTGCCTGATGAGCAGTGGCATGGTCATGGCGCAGAGCGCCGATGCCCAGTCCGCCACCGACCAGAGCAATACGGTCAAGCCAACGACGCGCGCCAATGTATCGAGCACCTCCAACACCACGACGTCGAACGACACCAAGCGTGTGCAGCAGCTGTCGACCGTCCAGGTTCGGGGGCAGTCGCTGTCACTGGGCGGTGGCCTGATGTCGGTCCAGACGGCGCCCAAGGCCGTCTCGACCATCGGTCGCGATGCCATCGTCAAGGCGGCGCCGGGTGCCACGTTCGTGCAGATGATCGACAGCATCCCGGGCGTCAATGCGTCCACCGATGACTATACCGGCCTCGCCAACGGCAACTACAGCATCCGTGGCTTCACCAGCGATGAGATTGGCACGACGGTCAACGGCGCCCCGATCAACGACAGCGGCAACTACAAGGTCTATTCGACCGAGTACGGCGATACCGAGAACATTGGTGACATCACCGTGCTGCAGGGCTATCCGGATGTGGACACGCCGATCGGCGGCGCAGCTGGCGGCTCGATCGCATGGGCCACCATTGATCCCACCCACAAGGGTGGCCTGGACGTCAGTCAGACGTTTGGCAGCAACGATTATCGCCGCAGCTTCCTTCGCCTGAATACCGGCGACATCGGTCCGGTGCGCTCCTGGCTGTCTTACTCCAACAACAGCGCCGACCTGTGGCGCGGCCCGGGTCAGCAGAACGTGACCAAGGTGGATGGCAAGTCGATCTGGACCATCGATGACAACAACTCGATCTCGGCATCGTTTCAGTACAACCGCGAATCCAACATCAACTACGAGAGCCTGACCAAGGCGCAGGTTCAGAAGAATTACAACCAGAGTTACGACGCGACGCTGCTGACGCCGACCGATACCAACTTCTACCGGCTGCACACCAATCCGTTCAAAAGCTGGCTGGTCAGCATGGACGGCGAGTTCAGGCTTAGCGACAGCCTGCGCCTGTCCGTGGTGCCGTACTTCCAGTACGGCAACGGCGGCAGCGGCGGTGGAACCACCATCACCGAGACGACGAAGACCACCAACCAGTACCTGTACACCAATCAGGATCTGAACGGCGACGGCAAACTCAGCGGCAAGGACCTGGTCTATTCGATCAGCAATACCTACACGATGCGCCCCGGCATCATCGCCAAGTTCAACCAGGACTTCGGCGAGAACAACAGCCTCGAGTACGGTGCATGGTACGAGCGCCCGCGCCAGGAGCAGAGCCAGTCATACACCCCGGTGGATCCGGCTACGGGAATCCCTTCGGACATCCAGGGAACGACCGATCGGATCCGTTATCCGGACGGAACGTTGATGCAGACTTACAACGAGTTGACCGTCACCGATACCCGCAAGGTGTTCGCTACGGATACCTGGACGCCGAATGACCAGTGGACTTTCACGGCGGGTGCCTCCTATCTGTGGGTGAAGCGCAGCGGCTTCGATTACCAGTACCCGGGTTCGGTGCGTCCCTTCTACGTGGGATACGGTGTCAACGATTTCGCTCAGACATTTCACGCCGTGAGTCCGACCGCCGGCGCCAAGTTCCAGCTGAACGAGCAGAACCAGTTCTATTTCGGCATCGGCAGGACCTTCCGTGCGCCGATCAACGGTGCCGTCCTGCAAAATGCGGCGGCAGCGAATTTCCCCGGCCAGACCCTGCCGGCGAGCAGCTTCCTCAACAAGCCGGAGAAATCGACCACGGCCGACTTGGGCTGGCGTTATTACGACGACACGTTCTCGGCCAGTGTCGATGCGTATGCGTCCAACCTCACCAACAAGCAGATATCCGGCTTTGACGAGCTGAGCTTTGCGACGGTTTACCTGTCCATACCCTCGGTACACATGCGCGGCCTGAACACCGAGGCGAGCTACAAGATCACGCCCGACTGGACCCTCTACGGCTCCTATGCGTATACCAAGTCGACGGTGGAAACCAATCTCGATTCGAGCGGCGACGGCATCTACAACACCGAGGGCAAGACCTTCCTGAATACACCCAGGAATACTGCTTACGTGCGGGTAAGTTATGACCATGGTCCGTTCTGGGCCAGCCTGGACGAGAAATATCGCAGCTCGATCTATGGCGACTGGTCCAACACGGAGAAGGTGGGTGGTTATGCCACGCTCAATTTCAATGCGGGCTGGAAATTCCCGGACTTCTCGTCGTTGATCCACAAGCCATACATCAAGCTCAACCTGTTCAACCTCACCGATCGCCAGGCGCTGACCAACGCCAACAACATCGGTTCGTTCCTTGCGTCCAACCCGGGCAAGATCAAGGACGAAAACGGCACGACGCTGTATGCCTCGGCACCGTACTACTCGTTGCTGGAGGGCCGCACGGTCATGGTGACCTTCGGCGCCTCGTTCTTCTGAGCAAAGTGGCAATATTGGATTGATGCGCGATTGCTGCGCACGTTCCAGGCCGGCGCCTTCGGGCGCCGGCTTTTTTGTGCGCGCTTGACCATATCGGGCAGGCGCATGAAGCTAACCGATCTGCCCATGCTTGATGGTGGAATACATGCCGCGAAGAAGCGGTCAGGAGAATGATTCAAATGAACGACAGCAACACCGTTTCGCGCAGCAAGTCGGCCACCGTCAGCGCGCGCATTTCGCCGATCGGCGGGCTGGATATTCTTTCCCGCAATGAGGTGGTGCGGCTACGCGGTGCCAGTGACTCGGGCCTGCATGCGCTGCTGCGTCGTTGCGCGCTGGCCGTGCTGACTTCGGGCAGCATCAGCGACGATCCGCGGGCGATCCTCGAGCAGTATCCGGATTTCGATATCCAGGTGTTGCAGCAGGATCGCGGCATCAAGATCGAACTCAGCCATGCGCCGGCACAGGCGTTTGTGGACGGCCAGATCATCCGCGGCATCAACGAGCTGCTGGTGGCGGTGGTGCGCGACATCGTCTATGTATCGACCCAGCTGGAGCAGGTCGGCGTCGATCTTGGTGCCTCGGCGGGACTGACCCAGGGGGTATTCGAGATCCTGCGCAACGCGCGCATCCTGAAGCCGCACATCGACCCCAATCTGGTGGTGTGCTGGGGCGGTCACTCGATTTCGCGCGAGGAATACGATTACACCAAGTCGGTGGGTTATCAGCTCGGCTTGCGGGGGCTGGATATCTGCACCGGTTGCGGCCCGGGCGCCATGAAGGGGCCGATGAAGGGCGCGACCATCGCGCACGCCAAGCAACGTCGCCGCCACAACCGCTACATCGGCATCACCGAGCCGGGCATCATCGCCGCCGAGTCGCCGAA
>DAIMGD010000119.1:0-7395 GCA_036724165.1 Rhodanobacter sp. | reverse complement strand
AGCCTCGAAGATCGACACGTCATTGCCGATATTGGCCGACGGCGCGAACCCCAGCCCTCCCACCAGCGCCGAGGTGAGATCGCTGAGGATGTCGCCGTTCATGTTGGTGGTGACGATCACGTCGAACTGTTCCGGGCGCATCACCAGCTGCATGCAGGCGTTGTCCACGATCATCTCGTTGAACTCGATCTGTGGGTATTCCTTGGCGACCTCGCGTGCCACATTGAGGAACAGCCCGGAGCTGGTCTTCAGGATGTTCGCCTTGTGGACGGCGGTGATCTTCTTGCGGCCCTTCTTCACCGCCAGCTCGAACGCGTAGCGCACGATGCGGGTGCTGCCGGTGCGGGTATTGCGCGCGACCGATTCGGCGATCTCGCCGTCGGCGGACAGCGTCTGCCCCTCGGAGCGGTACGCGCCTTCGGTGTTCTCGCGCACGGTGATGATGTCGATGTTCTCGTAGCGCGATTTGGTGCCGGGAAAGCTGACCGCCGGGCGCACGTTCGCGTACAGGTCGAAGTGCCGGCGCAAGGTCACGTTGATCGAAGTGAAGCCGTCGCCGATCGGCGTGGTCAGCGGGCCCTTCAGCGCCACCTTGTGCCGGCCGATCACATCCAGCGTGGCTTGCGGCAACAGCTCGCCATGCTTCTGCAGCGCGACCATGCCGGCGTCGACAAACTCGTAATGCAGGCCGCAATCCAGCGCGTCGAGCACGCGCAGCGTGGCAGTCATGATCTCCGGGCCGATACCATCGCCCGGGATCACGGCAATTGTCTTGCTCATGAGGGAACTCCTTGAACGGAACAACGAGCAGCACGTGCGGCGGGAGAGGAAGCAAACACACCGGGCACTGGCTGAAACCCGTCAATTATCGCCGATGAGCCACGACGCGAACAGTCCGCGGCCCCTGCGGGACGTTGAAAATAGCTGCACGCAGCGTTGCATAAAGCCGCACGATCGTGCCGCCATCAGTCAAACCATGCGTGACAATGTTCCTCAGACGTGATCGGCACAGCCGGCCGTATCGCCAGCAGCGCCGGACTCCAGCTGATCGAGCAGATCCACCGCGCGGCGCAGGTGCGGGATCACGATCGAGCCGCCAACCACCAGGCCCACGCTGAACACCTCGAAGAAGACATCGCGCTCGACGCCCGCTTCCTTGCACTGGGCAATGTGGTAGCTGATGCAATCGTCGCAGCGCAATACCAGCGAGGCGACCAGACCAAGCATCTCCTTGGTCTTCACGTCCAGCGCGCCGGCCTTGTAGGTCTGCGTGTCGAGCGCGAAAAAGCGCCGCACGACCTGATTGTCCTCGGCCAGGATGCGCTCGTTCATGCGCTGGCGGAAGGCGGTGAATTCGGCGAGTTTGTCGCTCATGCGGCCAGCTCCAGCAGCTGCGTCAGCCTGCCGCTGCGATCGGCCGCCACCAGGTCGTCATAGCCGCCCACATGCTGCTCGTTGACGAAGATCTGCGGCACCGAACGACGGCCGCCACTGCGCGCCAACATCGCATCGCGCTGCGCCGCGTCGGTATCGATGCGCACTTCGATCCACTCCAGCCCCTTCGACTTGAGCAGGTTCTTGGCGGCCACGCAGTACGGGCATACGGCGGTGGAATAGACCTCGATCTTCGGCATCACGACACTCCGCAAACAATTGAAAGGACAGCCCTCAGATAGGGGCGCACAGCCACCAGCTCAAGCCGCTGCCGGTAGTGAACCGAAACAGCGCGCAGCGGTCAAAGTGCTATTGTCGCCTACCTATGACCATGGCACCACGACGTCCCGCACTGCGCCTGCTGACGGCCTTGATCACCGCCGGGCTGACGTTTGCCGCCAGCGCGCGACAGGACATCCGCCTGCCGGATCTGGGCAGTTCGGCCAATGCGCTCATTTCGCCGCAGGAGGCGCAGGATTACGGCGCCTCCATGCTGCGCGAGATGCGCGCGCTGGACATGGTGGTGGACGATCCGCTGCTGGACGACTACATCAACGACCTGGGTTACCGCCTGGTGGCCAGCTGCGACCAGCCGAAAGACCACTTCGCGTTCCTGATCGTGAAAGATCCGGAGATCAACGCCTTCGCCGCTCCGGGCGGCTACATCGCGGTGAACTCCGGGTTGATCACGATCACCCAGAACGAGAGCGAACTGGCCGGCGTGATCGCCCACGAAATCGGCCACATCACGCAAAACCACCTGCAGCGGGCGTTCGAGGATTCCAAGAAGGATGCGCCGTTGATGGCACTGGTGCTGCTCGGCGCCATCGTCGCCGGCGCCGGCAACCACAGTGGCGATGGCCCGATGGCCGTGCTGGCCGGCGGCCAGGGCCTGATCGCGCAGAAGTCAATCAACTTCACCCGGCACGACGAGATCGAGGCCGACCGCGTCGGCATCCAGACGCTGGCCAACGCCGGCTTCGACCCGAATGCAATGGCGGCCTTCTTTGAGCGCATGGAAGACGTCATGAGCGCCGATGCCGGCGGCGAAGACGTCCCTGCATTGCTGCAGACCCACCCGGTCACCAGCGCCCGCATCAGCGACGCCAAGGCGCGCGCCGGCGCGTTGGTCATGGCACAGAAACTGCGCCCGTCCGGCAGCATCCTGGACAAGCAGCAGTGGGAAAAAAATACCGCGCCGATTCCATTCGTGCGGGATCCCACGGCACTGATCCCGCCGCCAGCAGCGGGTGCTCGACTGGATGCCTGGGCATTGATGCGCGAGCGCGTGCGCGTGTTGGCCGGCGATGCCCCGAAGCTGGCCACCTACTATGCATCCAGCCTGCACACACAACACGGCTTCGACACCACCGCGAACCGTTACGGCTATGCGCTGGCGCTCACCCGCAGCGGTCGTGGTACGCAGGCCATCGATCAATTGCAGCCATTGCTGAAATCGCATCCGGCCAACCTGGTGCTGAAACTGGCGCTGGCCGATGCGCGACTGCAGGCCGGACAGCGTGCCGCGGCACTGGCGATCTATGGCGACCTCAGCACGCAATCGCCGCGCAATCGCGCGGTGGCGCTGGCCTATGCCACGGCGCTGACCATCGCCGGCGACAAGGCGCAGGCGTCCCAGGCGGCCGATCTGCTGCGACCCTTGCTGGACAACGCGGTCGAGCCGGAAATCTACAGTGCGTATGCGCGGGCCAGCGAAAAGTCCGGTGACAGCGTGCGCGCCGAAGAGGCGTTCGCCGATGCCAGCTACTATTCCGGACGTCCGTTCGATGCGATGGAGCAGCTGAAGCGCCTGCTCAAGCGCGACGATCTGGACTATTACGCACGGGCGCGCATCCAGGCCCGCATCACCGAGCTGACCCCGCTGGTGCTGGAACTGCACAAGCGCAGGATCAAGACCGACGACAACCCGGACGGCCGGCAGCAGTTGCAGCAGGACGATCACTGCGACGGACGGCTATGCTTTGGCGTGACCGGCCCGACCGCTACGAGTCCGGCTCCATCACAGTTCGACAGCAGCAACCCGCTTCGCGACTACCCCGGCGTGACGCATTAGATGGATGTCATCGACACGTAACATTCATGCGTTGCAATATCTTCGTCATAAGCCACTGGCAGACCACGGCGTGCACAAACGCATCCTGATCGTTGAAGACGAAGCATCGATTCGCGAAATGATCGCCTTTGCCCTGCGCAAAGCCGGCATGGACGCGATGCAGGCGGCTGACGCCCGTGCCGCGCAGCTGGCGATTGCCGAACAGGTACCGGATTTGATCCTGCTCGACTGGATGCTGCCCGGTACCAGCGGACTGGAGCTGGCCCGACGCCTGCGCAAGGAAGAGCTCAGCCGCGAAATCCCGATCATCATGCTGACCGCCCGTGGCGAGGAGATGGATCGCGTCAACGGCCTCGAAGCCGGCGTCGACGATTACGTGGTGAAGCCATTCTCGACCCGCGAGCTGATCGCGCGGATCAAGGCGGTGCTTCGGCGCAGCCAGGGCGACGACGGTTCCGGCATGGTGGAACTGGGCGGCCTGCGCATCGACGGTCCGGCGCACCGGGTGTTCGCCGGCGAGGATGCGGTGCCGATCGGGCCGACCGAATACCGCCTGCTGTATTTCTTCATGACTCATCCGGAGCGCGTGTATTCGCGCACGCAGCTGCTCGACCATGTCTGGGGTGGCAGCGTGTACGTGGAGGAGCGCACGGTCGACGTGCATATCCGGCGCCTGCGCAAGACACTGGAGCCATGGAAGCTCGATGAGATGGTGCAGACCGTGCGCGGCACCGGTTACCGCTTCTCGATGAGCAGCGCATGATTGCCTGAATCGCGGCACGGGCTTGCGGCCGGCCCGGCTTTTGCCGATGCTGGCCTCCCGCCCCATCAAGCCGACCGGCACTCCCACCGAATGGCCCCGTCCGCGATGCACTCCTGGAAATTACCCGCGGCATGCACTGCGGCATTGCTCGCGGGAGCCTTGCTGGGCTGGTTCGCGCACGGACACGTCGCTACCGGGGTGGCGCTGGTCGCACTGGGCGAAGTCGTCTTGCTGCTGACCCGAATTCGTCATGAACCCGCGCCCATGATGGCCGCACCGGCTCCCGTCAGCCCTCTACAGCATGACCGCTTCATGACACGCACCCGACGCATCGCCTCCAGTCTGCGTGACCTGCGCAACGCCGCCAGCCGGCTGCCGGATGCCGTGGTGCTGCTCGACCAGAATCAGCAGGTGCGCTGGTTCAATCACGCCGCCGAAGATCTGCTCGGGCTGCGTCGGCCGAAGGATCGCGGCGTCGCCCTGCAACAGCGGCTGGCCAGCTCGGATCTGTCCGACTGGTTGCGTGATGGCACGGAAGAACCGCTCAACGACGTCGCTGCCCCGGGCCAGCCGGACAGCCAGCTCAACGTCAGCATGCTGCCGTTCGGCCGTCGCCAGCATCTGTTGCTGGCGCGTGACATCAGCCATCTGAATCGGCTTGAACAGATCCGCCGCGATTTCGTGGCGAATGTTTCGCACGAGCTGCGCACGCCGCTGACGGTCATCCACGGCTATCTCGAACTGCTCGATCCGGAAGATGTGCCGGAGCTGGCGCCGGTGCTGGGCGAGATGCGCCTGCAGTCGAAGCGCATGGGCCAGATCGTCGAGGACCTGCTCACCCTGTCGCGGCTGGAGACGCAGCATCAGGTCGCCGACGAGCGCGTGCCGATGGCCTCGCTGCTGGCCACCGTGCGCAAGGAGGCCGAGGCGCTCAGCCAGGGGCGCCACCAGATTGCGCTCGAATCCACCGCCGAGGCGGATCTGCTCGGCTCACCCAGGGACCTGCACAGCGCACTGTCGAACCTGGTCAGCAATGCGGTGCGCTACACCCCGGCGGGTGGCAGCATCCGCATCCGCTGGCAACGCACGCCCGAAGGGGCGGCCTATTCGGTCAGCGACACCGGTTTCGGCATTCCCGCCACGCATCTGGCCCGACTCACCGAGCGTTTCTACCGGATATCTTCCAGCCGCTCACGCGACAGCGGCGGCACCGGGCTGGGGCTGTCGATCGTCAAGCACGTGCTCAACCTGCATCAGGCGCAGTTGCGGATCGAGAGCACGCCGGGCGCAGGCTCGACCTTCGCCTGCCATTTCGGCCAGGCGCGTTTGCTGGGACCGGGCGGCAACGACGAGACCTGAGTCGATCGCGGCGCGGCGTGTATTTGGCATGCGCCATGCGCCAGAATGAAGCATGCATCATCCATCCCCTGCCTCGCCCGCCATCACAGATCTGAGCGCCCCCAGTCTGTATCTCAGCCGCGAACTGGCCGCGCTGGAATTCAACTTCCGCGTGCTGGCGATGGCCCGCGATCCTTCCGTGCCGCTGCTGGAACGGCTGCGTTACCTGAGTATCGTGGCGAACAATCTCGACGAATTCTTCGAGGTGCGCGTGGCGATGCTTAAGCACCACCACGCTTTCGGCTCGGCCGCCCCCGGACCCGACGGGCTGCCCTCCGGCGAGTTGCTGGCGCGCATCCGCAGCCGGGTGCTGGACCTGGTCGCCGAGCAATATGCCGCGTGGAACGAACAGATCGGTCCGCAACTCGCCGCCGAGAACATCCACATCCTCACGCGCAAGCACTGGACCGCGCGCCAGCGGCGCTGGCTGCAGGGTTATTTCGAGCATGAAGTGCTGCCGGTGTTGTCGCCTCTCGGGCTCGATCCGTCGCATCCGTTTCCACGCATCCTCAACAAGACGCTGAACATCGCGGTGGTGCTGAAGGGGCGCGACGCATTCGGCCATGAAGGCCACATGGCGCTGGTGCGGGCACCGCGTTCGTTGCCGCGGATCATCCGCGTGCCGGCGGAAGTCAGCGGCGCGGGTGAGCATTTCGTGTTCCTCGCCGAGCTGCTGCAGGCGTTCGTCGACCTGATGTTTCCCGGTTTCAAGGTGGTGGGCTCGTACCAGTTCCGGGTCACCCGCAACAGCGAGCTGATCGTCGAGGAGGCCGAGGTGCAGAACCTGGCGCTCGCGCTCAGCGAGGAGCTGCTCGGCCGCGGCTATGCGCGCCCGGTGCGGCTGGAGATCGGCAACGATTGCCCGAAGGCGATCACCGCGATGCTGATCCAGAATTTCCAGCTCGAGGAAACCGACGTGTATCGCTGCGACGGCCCGGTCAACATCATCCGCGCCGGATTGATCTACGACTGGCTGGATCGACCGGAGCTGAAATTTCCCCGCTTCAATCCGCAACTGCCGGCCGCGCTGGAAGGCGCGAAGAACAAGTTCGACCTGATCGGCCAGCGCGATGTATTGCTGCATCACCCGTACCAGAGTTTCGCCGCGGTGATCGACCTGTTGCGCCAGGCCACCGCCGATCCGCAGGTGCTGGCGATCAAGCAGACCCTGTACCGCGCCGGCGAGGACACGCCGCTGGTCGACCTGCTGGTGGAGGCCGCGCGCAACGGCAAGGACGTCACCGTGGTGATCGAGCTGCGCGCGCGTTTCGACGAGGAAGCCAACATCCGCCTGGCGACCCGGCTGCAGGAAGCCGGCGTGCAGGTGGTCTATGGCGTGGTCGGCTTCAAGACCCACGCCAAGATGCTGCTGATCGTGCGGCGCGAAGGCGAGTTGCTGCGTCGCTATGTGCATCTGTCCACCGGCAACTATCACCAGATCAACAGCCGCACTTACACCGATATCGGACTGATGACCGCGAATCCCGAGATCGGCGAGGACCTGCACAAGGTCTTCCAGCAGCTCTCCGGGCTCGGGCCGATGATCGAGCTGAAGCGCCTGCTGCATTCGCCGTTCACGCTGTACACCAACGTGCTGGCGAAGATCGGGCGAGAAGCCGCGCATGCCGAAGCCGGGCGACCGGCACGCATCGTCGCCAAGCTCAACGCGCTGAACGAGGCGCACGTCATCGAGGCGCTGTATCGCGCCTCGCAGGCGGGCGTGGAG
>DAIMGD010000118.1:0-7464 GCA_036724165.1 Rhodanobacter sp. | reverse complement strand
ACAAATACTCAGCCCGTAAGCTGTTCGCAATGCGCCTGGGCGACGCCGGCAAGCACCTGCATGGATCTGAAAAGCGGTTACCCCTACTGGGCCATCAAGAACGGCCTGATGCACGCCTTCCCGCAGTTGCAGGAAGACCTGCGCTGCGACGTGGCGGTAGTCGGCGGCGGCATCACTGGCGCGCTGATCGCCAACGAGCTCGCGACGCACGGTCACGACGTGGTGGTGGTGGAGCAGCGCGACATCGGCTGGGGCAGCAGTGCCGCCAGCACGGCATTGCTGCAGTATGAAATCGATACCCACATGATCGACCTGGCCAGGTACTACGGCGAGGACGACGCCGTGCTCGTCTATCGTGCCTGCGCCGAGGCGATCCCGATGCTGCAGGCGCTGGCCGACGACGTTGAGGACGTCGACTTCGGCCGCATGCGCAGCCTGTACTACGCCAGCCGGCCCCGCCACGTGCGGGTGCTGAAGGAGGAGCTGGCGCTGCGCGGCCAGCACGGTTTCGCGGTGGAATGGCTGCCGGCAAAGACGCTGCGCGCGGACTACGGTATCCAGGCACCCGGCGCGATCCTCAGCCAGCTCGGCGCACGCGTCGACCCCTACCGCATGGCTTACCGGTTGTTTGCGCGGCTGCAGCAGCGCGGCACCAGGGTGTTCGACCGCAGCCGCATCACGCGCATCGACAACAGCCCGCACGGCGTGACCCTGCGCAGCGGCGACGGCATGCAGCTGCACGCCGCGCATGCCGTGCTGGCGGCCGGCTATGCCAACGAGCAATGGCTCGACCAGCAGGTCGCCTCCAACCGCAGCAGCTATGCCTTCATCACCGACCCACTCGACCCCGCCCAGCTGCGCGGACTGGCCGACACCCTTGTGTGGGAATCGGCGCGTCCGTATCTGTACATGCGCAGCACCGGCGATGGCCGCCTGCTGGTCGGTGGCGAGGACGATTCCATCGATATTCCCTCGCGCCGCGATGCACGGGTGAAGAAGCGGGCGCAGCGGCTGGCGAAAAAAGTCGCCCGGACCATGCCCGATCTGCAGCTGACGCCGGCATTCGCCTGGGCCGGCACGTTTGCCGAAACCGCCGACGGCCTGCCGTTTTTCGGTCCGCACGCCCAGCAAGGCCCGCGCCTGCAGTTCGCCATGGCCTACGGCGGCAATGGCATCACCTACAGCATGCTCGGCGCCGGCCTGATCCGCGCCCTGATCGAGCGGCGCCCGCATCCATTGTCCGAGCTGTTTTCGTTTGGACGGCTTAAACGTTGAGGATCCACGTTGCAACCCGCGACCAGAAGCAGCCAGTCTCGGCACAACGCCAGCGCATGCCGGGTTACCCGGCGATCGCAGCAGCCAGATAGCGCGCCTCGAAAATCTCGCACGGCAGATCGCGACTGAACAGGAAGCCCTGCATTTCGTCGCAGCCCATGGTCTTGAGAAATTCCAATTGCTGTTCGGTTTCCACGCCTTCCGCCACGACCTTCAGTTTCAGCGAATGTGCCAGGGTGATGATGGTGGAGACCAGCGCCTGCGCCTGCGGCCCCTCGGTCATCTCGATGACGAACGAACGGTCGATCTTCAGCGTATCCACCGGCAGCTTGGCCAGATAGCTGAGCGACGAGAATCCGGTACCGAAATCGTCGATGGCAATCCTCACGCCCATCGCACGGATCGCCTGCAGGCTGGCGATGCTGTGCTTCACGTTTTCCATGATCAGGCTTTCGGTGATTTCCAGCTCCAGCCCCGCCGCCGCCTGCATGTCGATGCCGAGGGCCTGCCTGACTTCGGCGATGAAGCCGGGGTGACGCAGCTGCAGCGGAGATACATTCACCGCGATCGGCACGACAGTCAGTCCCGCCTCGCACCAGTGCAGGTAATCCTCGACGGCCTTGCGCAGCACCCATCTCCCCACTTCATGGATCAGCCCGATTTCTTCCAGGATCGGGATGAACAGCCCAGGCAAGACCAGCTTCCCCGTATGCGGATCGTTCCAGCGGATCAACGCCTCGGCGCCCATCAGCTTGCCGCTGGCGAGGTTCACCTTGGGCTGGTAGTGCAGCACGAACTCGCCGCGGTCCAGCGCCTGGCGCAGCTGGTTTTCCAGGGTGAGCGTAGCGGCGGCGGTTTCATTCATGCGCTTCGTGTAGAACAGGTAGCGCTCGCCGCTTGCCTTGGCTTCCTTCAGCGCGGCCTCGGCGTTCCTGAACAAGCTGCCGGCGTCGATGCCGTCGTGCGGGAACTGGGCGATGCCGATCCTGCCGGCAATCCGGAATACGGCATCGTTCAGCCGGAACGGATGGTCCAGCAGCACGTTGATCATCCTCTCGACCGAGCGCACCACATCCTCTTCATCGTCCACTTGCGGCAGCACCGCCGCGAAATGATCGGCATCGATGCGTGCCAGCAGATGGGCGTTGCCCGCGTTGTAGGTCAGCCGCTCCGCCACATGCCGCAATACCGTGTCGCCCGCGGGCTGACCAAGGCTGTCGTTGATGCTCTTGAAACGCTCCAGGTCGATCAGGAACACGGCGAGGCCATGGCCGCTGTTGGCGGCACTGCGCGCGTATTGCGCTACCCGCTCCAGGAACAGGCTGCGGTTGGCCAGCCCGGTGAGCGGATCGTAGTAGGCCAGATATTCGAGTTGCTCCTGCTTGCCGATGTGGTCGACGGCGAATGCGATGTAGCCGCTCAGTTCCGTCAACAGCTTCATTTCCTCGGCGTGGAAAAACTCGCGTTCGCCGGCATGCAGGGCGAACACGCCGACCACCCGATCGGCGACAACCAGCGGGAGTATCGCCATCGAGCGCACCCCGAACGCGGCGAATTTCCTGTCCGGCATCACCCGGGCATCCTTCTGCATGTCGTTGGATACCTGGATCCGCTTTTCGGCGATCGCCTGCACGGCCAGCGCATCGGCGGCATCCGTGCCCGATGAGGCGATGCCTTCGACGGCGGCCAGCAGATCCTCGTCCATGCCTGCCAGCGCGCATGCCGCCAGCTCGCCGGTGTCCAGATCCACGGTGCCGATCGAGGCCATGCGGAAGCCGCCCGCCTCCACCGCGATCCGGCATGCCTCGCGGAACAATTCGTCGCGGCTGCGCACCCGCACGATCAATCCGTTGATGCCGCTGAGCATCGCGTGCACCCGGCTCAACTGCATGATCTTGAGCTCGGCCCGGCGCTGTTCGGTGATGTCCTCGCCGATGCTCGCCGAGCCGATGACCTCCATGCTCGAACGCAGCAGCGAATTGTTCCAGCGCATCAAGCGCAGCTCACCGGTGCGCGTGATGATCTCGTTTTCCCGATGCCAGGTGTCAGGCTGGTTGGCGAGCAGTCGCGGGAAAAAGTCCTTCGCATCGCCGTCTGTCGACGGCACGAATATCTCGTACCAGTTCCGCCCGATCACTTCGTCGAGTGTCCAGCCGGTCAGGTGCAGCAGGTATTCGTTGCAGAAGGTGATGCGCGCTTCGCAATCGAGCATCACCGAGGCCAGTTCGACGTTGCGCAACAGATCGCTGAAACGGCGTTCGCTTTCGCGCAGGTCGTCCGTGACCTGCCGGCTGTCGGTGATGTCCTCCGACAGGCCGGCGATCCGGCTGGCCTTGCTCCCGTCGCGCAGCACCGGAAACGCGCGCTCGCGTATCCAGCGGACTTCGCCATCGGGCCGCTCGATGCGGTATTCCTCGACGTATTCGCCGCCGGCACGGACCACCTGCGCCATGCGGTCGCGGTCATCGGGGTGGATGGTGTGACTCCAGTTGCACGGCGACACGTTGTTGAGGCTCTGGCAGCTGCGGCCCCAGACGTCCTGGTAAGCCGGGCTGACATAGAGCATCTCGTTCCGGGCCGGATCCCGCAGCCAGAACACCTCGTGGATGTTTTCCGCCATCTGCCGGAAACGCGTCTCGCTGGCGCGCAGGCTTTGCCTGGCCTCCCGCTCGGTCGTCACATCCAGATGCATCACCACCACGCCGACCGATCGGTCATCGGCCAGCGGCGTCACGGTCACCAGGAACCAGCGTTCCTGGTTCGGGGAATGCAGCGGCATTTCGAGCGAATAGGACCGCACCTCGCCTGCCAGCATCAGGCGGATACCCTCGGCAACCTGATGGGCTTCGGTGGCCCCTTCGCCCTGGGCGCCGTCGCAGATGTCCAGGTAGTTGAGACCGGTGCCAATGCCGCCATCGCGCAACACGTTCGCGCCAGCGGAACGCCGCCATGCCTCGTTGACCGAGACGATCAATCCATGGCGGTCGAGCAACGCAATATGCACCGGCAGCGCATTCAGGATCGCCGCCTGCTTGGCGGCTTGGCTTTGTCGCAGGTGATCCTGCGCGCTGCGCAGCAGGAACGTCTGGCCATCACGGGTCGACACCGCATCCACTTCGCCGGCGGTCAGTGCCTCCAGCCGCTGCTCGGCCTTGTACAGCGCCTCGATCGCCGCGGAAAACTCGTCGTGCAGGTCCGCTTGCGGCAGTGATGACTTGTCCGCATTCATGGCGACCCGCTCATCGGGCGACCAGCCCCAGGCCCAGGCCCAGCGCCTGCAACACGGGCTGCGTCTGGCTGAGCGTACCGACGATCCGCAAGCTGGGATGGGGCGCCAGCTTGACCAGGGTCGGCGTCATGAAGATGCCCTCGTCGAGTGCGCGTTTCGGTTCGCGGAACACATCCACCACCTCGATCTCGTGCCGGTCCGGCAGATGCAGCTGGCACAGCTCGGCAAGATTGGCGATCGCCAGCATCGAGTTCAGCGCGTCGCCTGCGACATACAGTCGGAACTTGAAGATGGCGCGCCGGCTCATGGGTGCGCTCACTTCTGTCCCGGGATCGCGGCATCCGCGCCGCGCAACTCCCGCATGCGGGTGCGCCCTCGCGACAACTCGCCTTCGCGCGCTTCGGTGGTGCGCGCCAGCAACTCCTTCTCGACCTGCTTCGCCGCGAGTTCGACCTGCAGTGATTTCAGCCTCACTTCGAGCTCCGCTTCCTCGGCATCGAGCCGGACCCGCTTGAGCTTGCCGGCAACCTCGGCCAGCTCGCTCGCCACCCGTTCGGCGCCTTCCTTCTCCCAGCGCAGCGTGCCCATCAGCACTTCGCCGCCGGCGGTATAGATGTCCGCCACGGTCACCCCTTCGTCGCTGAGAATCAGCTCGCGCACCTGATTCGAATGGGCGGTACCGCGCGACTTGATGATCGACATGCCGCGATTGCGTTCGCCGGCCTGGACCAGGTAATTGAGATGGATCCAGGTGTCCGCCAGCGTGGAAATATGCAGCGGCGAACCGGTTTCGATCTGGCTCGCCATCTCGTCCAGCAGGCTGGTGCATACCAGGGTAGTTTCGGTGGCCTTCGACCAGTCAATCAGCCGCTCGGCCACGCCGTGCGCGGTGCCGTCATTGCCAGCCTTGGACAAGGTGGATACCGGGTCGATCACCAGACAGCGGGCGGAATGTTCCTTGGCCAGCGACTTGATGCGCACCAGGAACGTCTCGGCGCTGCCGGTGATCGTGCGCGCCGAGATCATCCGCAACAGGCCGTTCTTCACGTAGCGATCGAGCCGGATGCCCACCGAGGCCAGATTGCGCACCACCTCGGTGCCGTCGGAATCGAAGCTGACGAACAGCGTGCGCTCGCCGCGCCTGCAGGCGGCTTCGGCAAACGCGCCACTCAGGGTGGTCTTGGCCGTACCGGGAAGGCCGGTGATCAGCACCGTGGCGCCGCGGTAATAGCCACCGCCCAGCATCGTGTCCAGTCGCGACACGCCGCTGGTCACCCGCTCATTGGTCACCTTCGCATCCGCGCGCCCGAGCATGCGCGCGATGGCGACATCGAAGCCGGCACTGCCGATCACGAACGGCGATTCGTTCTCGTCGAAACTGGAACCGCGGTACTTCTGCACCCGCAGCTTGCGCTGCGACACCCCGAGCAACACGCTGTGACTGAGGATCACCGCGCAATCGACCATGAACTGCATGAAGCCGAACGGCTGCTCGCTGATCGAACTGGCCTCGTCGCCACCGGCCTTCGCGGTGATCAGTCCGGTCAGCTCGTTGGCCAGCAGCCAGTCGTGCAGCCGGTAGATCTCCCGCCGCTTGGCCGCCGGATCGGGCAGCAGGGCCAGCACGATGTCCAGCGCGTCGAACACGATGCGGCGCGCGCCGATCGCCCTGGTCTGCGCCGCCAGCGCCGCCAGCATCCCGCCAAGATCGAAGTCGCCCAACTGCACCTGGCCGGTCAGCGGTTGCGCATCCAGGAAGAACAGCTTCTTCGGCTGCAGCTTCGACAGCTCCCAGCCAAAGCTCTCGGCATTCGCCAGAATGCGTTTGGCCGTCTCCTCGAACGCGACGAAAATGCCCGGCTCCGCGCATTCCTCCGCGCCATGTTTGAGGAACTGCAGCGCGAAGATGGTCTTGCCCGAACCCGGCCCGCCCACCAGCAGCGTCGTGCGCCCATGCGGCAACCCGCCCCCGGTGATCTGGTCAAATCCGATGATGCCGGTCGGCGACTTGGTCGACGCTGGTGCGCGCGGAGCTAGGCTGGGCTTCATGACCTTTCCGCAAACGTGCGGTGGAACATACAAGACCGGCCAACGACCGGCAGACAAAAAACTTTTCACCCCGTTTGGACATCCTGCACCAAGCTCATGTGGAGATGATGTGTACGGGCACTTTCACATCGGGATCCATGCACGCCTGCATTCGAAGGGCTTCGCGTTATTCCGCGTCATGCGATGACAACGGTGCGCGCAGCAAGCACGGCTCGCAGCAGACGGTGCATCCCGGCGTGCTGTCGACAACGGCGGCCTGCTGGCAGCGACCCCGAAGCCCACCCGGGTCGCCGGCTGGTAGTGGACCTGCCGCGATTCATGCCGATCGCGATGGCGTGGCCAACTGCGTCCACATCGAAAACGGAGGGCTCGGCCACACGGTGGCGCTGTAACGGGAGAACTTGCAGGGATGGTCCTGTATGCCCGATGGGCAGCGTCGCGCCGGCGAGTCAGCGCAATCAACGGCCTGGCCGACACCGCTCTCGACGCCATGCCAACAGCCCATCGGCCAGACTGCCCGTTCCCCGCGCCGCGGCCTGCCGCCGTCGGTGCTCCCCGCCCAAGGAAACACGCATGACTGAACGCACCGCCGCCAGCGATATCGACGTCCTGTTCCAGCCGATCAAGGTCGGTGAGCTGTCCCTGCCCAACCGCGTGCTGATGGCGCCGCTCACCCGCAATCGCGCCGGCGCGGGCAACGTCCCGGGCGAACTCAACGCCACCTATTACGCGCAGCGTGCCAGCGCCGGGCTGATCATCTCCGAGGCCACGCAGATCTGTCCCGAAGGCCAGGGTTACGTCGCCACGCCGGGCATCCATTCGCCCGAACAGATCGCCGGCTGGAAACTGGTCACCGCGGCGGTGCACGCCAGGGGCGGGCGCATCGTGCTGCAGCTGTGGCATGTCGGGCG
>DAIMGD010000117.1:0-7504 GCA_036724165.1 Rhodanobacter sp. | reverse complement strand
CCCTGGATACCACCGAGCTGGTGCACGAGTTGTACCTGCGCATGGGGCAGCGGCAAACGTTGCACTTCGAGCATCCGGCCCAGTTTTTCAGCTACGCCGCGCGCGCCATGCGCCACCTGTTGACCAATCGTGCGCGCGATCGCCTGCGTCTGTGCGCCGGCGGGCAATGGCTGCGGGTCACCCTCGACGATCGTGACCTGAAACTCGCGCTCGACACCGCCGAGCAGGCGCTGGCGCTGGACGCCGCGCTGGACGCGCTCGAGCAGACCGACGCGCGCGCCGCCCAAGTCGTGGAGCTGCGTTTTTTCGCCGGGCTCAGCCTGGAGCAGGTCGGCGAAACGATCGGACTGGCCCGGCGCACCATCGACCGCGACTGGCGTTTTGCCCGCGCGTTCATCAAGGCACGCATGGACTAGGCCGGCGTGCCTTGCCGGGGCAAGGTCGCAGTTCGCGTGCAGCTGGGGTTTATCGAAGGCAGGGGATCTCGGGGAGAGGTTGTCGTGGAGTCCACACCGTCACTGCGCGACCTGTTCGAGGAAGCACTCACGTTGCCCGCGGCGACGCGCCAGCGGCTGCTGACCGAGCGCTGCCCCGATCCGCTGCGGCGCGCCGAGGTCGAACGCCTGCTGGCCGCCGATGCCACCGAGGGCGAGTTGCTGTCCGGTGGCGATGCCGCCAGCGCGGCGCGGATGATCGGCGATACCAGCGTCGCCGAGGCGCTGCCGGCCGGCAGTCACATCGGCCCGTTCGAGCTGGTCGAGGTGCTCGGCGAGGGTGGCTCGTCGACGGTGTTCCGCGCGTATCGCGATGTCGAAGGCGTACGCCAGGAGGTCGCCATCAAACTGCTGGCGCGGGGGCTGTACACCGCCGATGCGCAGCGCCAGTTCCGGCGCGAGCGCGAGGCGCTGGCACGCCTGCGCCATCCGGGCATCGCGCGGCTGATCGAAGGCGGCATCACCGACAACGGGCTGGCCTACATCGCGCTGGAGCTGGTCGATGGCCTGCCGATCACGCGCTACGTGCGCGAGCACACGATGGCGCTGCGCCAGCGGCTGGAGCTGTTCCTGATGGTCTGCCGTCCGGTCGAGGCGGCGCATCGCGCGCTGATCGTGCATCGCGACCTGAAGCCGTCCAATGTGCTGGTGACCGCCGAGGGCGAGGTCAAGCTGCTCGACTTCGGCATCGCCAAGCTGCTCGACGAAGAGGCCGGTGAGGTCTCGCTGAGCCCGCTGCGGGCCATGACGCCGGCCTATGCCGCGCCGGAACAGTTCGCGCAGCAACCGGTCACCACCGCCACCGACGTGTATGCGCTGGGCGTGCTGCTTGGCGAACTGCTGACCGGCCAACGCCGCGAGCAGGATGCTTCGCACGCGCCGTCACCACGCAGCCCCGGCAGCGCCATCGTCGCATCAAGCGCATTGCCGAAGACCGCACCGCGCAAGCCGCACGGCGATCTCGACCACATCGTGCTCAAGGCCACCGCGAACGAACCGGAACACCGCTATGCCTCGGCCGGTGCGCTGGCCGACGACATCAAGCGTCACCTGGCCCGACAGCCGGTGCTGGCGCACCCGCCCTCGCGCTGGTATCGCGCCGGCAAGTTCGTCACCCGTTACCGTACCGGCGTCGCCAGCACCGCCGGATTTCTGCTCGCTGTTTTCGTCGCTCTCGGGATGGCCGTGTGGCAGGCGGGCGTGGCACGCGAGCAGGCCGCGCGCGCGAACATGGTGCGCGATTTCCTGGTGTCGGTGTTCCAGTCGGCGGGAGCCGATCTGCCCAGGGACCAGCGACCCACACCGGAGGATCTGGTCAAGCAGGCGGCGACGCGGCTGATGGCAAGAAACAATCTGCCCGCGGCCGTGCGCGTGGATCTGCTGCTCGCGCTGGCCAAGGTCGCGCGCAGCGTCGGCGCGTACGACCAGGCGTTGGCTCTGCTCGACCACGGCGATCCGATCATCGGCCGTCTGTACGGCCCCGGCGATGCGCCATGGTGGGATGCCCGCGTGTTGCGCGCCGCCGTGCTTGAGGACCAGGTGCATGACGTCGACGCCATCCGCCTGCTGCAGCCCCTGCGCGCCGGGCTGCTCGCGCGCCACGACCGGGTCGGCATCGAGGGCCTGCGCGTGCTGGGCAATGCGCAATTGCACAGCGGTCAGATCGACGCTGGCCTGGCACTGCTGGCCCAGGCACGCGAGACCGCCGCGCACGCGCAATTGCCCGATGCTCAACTGTCGGCCTCGATCGACGAGGCGACCGCGCTGCTCGACGCCGAGCACTTCCGTGCCGGACTGGCGCGTGCCGATGCGGCGCTCGCGCTGTGGCAATCCGGCGGCGCGCGGGCCAACCCGCGCATCCTCGACCTGTACGAGAGCATCGCGCTGGGCGCCGAGGCCAGCGGCGACATGCCGCGGGCGGAGCGCGCCTACCGCCAGGCCATCACGCTCGGCGACCGCTTCTTCGACAAGCCCAATCCGGCACAGGCCTGGAACGTCGGCATGTACGGCTCGTTCCTGATCGCCCAAGGGCGCTTGGCCGAGGCCGAGCCCTACGTCACGCGCGGACTCGAGCTGCGCCGCCGCGTGTTCGGTGGCGACGATTCGCGCACGCTCTACGCGATCGCCGGCATGGGCAAGCTGCGCTATGGCCAGCGGCGCTACCAGGACGCGGCGGACTGGTACACGCAAGGTGTCGACACCTGCGCGCGCCTGGCGATGAACAAGCTGGTGTGCCCGCGTCTGCTGGGCTTGCGCAGCCTGGCCTGGAGCGCGGCGGGGCAGCTCGGCAAAGCCGAGGCGGACATCCACGCCGCGCTCGACGCGCAGCGCAGCTTCAGCGGCGACCACAACCCGAACTATGCGTATGTGCTCGAACAGCTCGCCCACCTGCAGCTGCGCCAGCAGCGCTACGCCGAGGCGATCGCCACCACCGACCGCGTGCTGGCGATCTACCGCACGGTCAAGGGCGGCATGCTGCAGCGCGAGCTGCTCATCCGTCTGGTCCGGGCGCAGGCGCTGTTCGCCCTCGGGCGCAACGCCGAGGCCTTGACCGAACTGCTCGATATCGCGCCGAAGTACGCCGCGATGCTGCCCACCGGAAACTCGCGTTTCGAGATCGCGGCACTGGAGGCCCGCGCGCTGGCGCGTGCCCACCGCACCGGCGAGGCCGCGGTGGCCGCGCGCGATGCGCTCGCGATCAGGGCAACGCCGGCGAAGCTGGATCCCCAGCTGGTCGAGCAACTCACCCAGCTGGCAGCGGGAAAGTAGCCAGCGTCCGGGCGTGGCGCCAACCCACCATGAAGGACCTGTCGTGGCTCATCGCCGGGCCGCGCACGCATTGGCATGTCGCAATTTGCCGCCGGGCGGTGTTTCTCGTGATGTCAGGTCCGTCATGGCCAGGGGGCAACGGGCAGGGGCCGCGCAACGACCAATCACGGGGAGATACCATCATGGAGTTTCAGTGCATTACCCGATATGCCGTACGCCAGCGACTGACCACCGTTGCCGTGGCACTCCTGCTGGCGGCCACCGGCACCCAGGCCCGGGCGGCGAATAGCCAGTCGCAACATGCCGACCCGCTGATCACCGCCGATCCGTCGGGCTGGCTGCAGACCAAGGCACCCGGCGACAGCGTCGACACCAGCAACGCGTTCTTCCAGGGTTTCGGCAGCAATGGCCGCTCGTGCAACTCCTGCCACCGGCAAGCCCAGGCCTGGTCGATCTCCCCGGATGAACTGCGCCAGCGTTTCGCCAGGACCAACGGCACCGATCCGGTGTTCGCGCTGGTCGATGGTGCGAACTCGCCACTGGCGGATGTCTCCAGCGTCTCCGCGCGGCGGGTTGCCTATTCGATGCTGCTCAACCGCGGCGTGATACGCATCGGCCGGCCGATCCCGGCGAACGCGGAGTTCCGCCTGAGCAAGGTCGACGATCCCTACGGCTACGCCAGCGCGCGCGAGCTGTCGTTGTTCCGCCGGCCACTGCCATCGACCAACCTGATCTGGCTCACCGCGATGATGTGGGACGGGCGCGAGACCTTCCAGCCGTTCAAGCCGCCGATGGACGCCGGCGTCGATCACGACGACATCGTGCTCAGCCTCGCCGCGCAGGCGCGCGACGCCATCCTGGGTCACGAACAGGCCGGCGCCGCGCCGGGCGACGACGTCATCGGGCAGATCGTCGAGTTCGAATCGCATCTGTTCACCGCGCAGATAGCCGACCAGAACGCCGGCCAGCTCAACAACGACGACGCCATGGGCGGCGCCAGCATCCTCTCCCAGCAACGCTTCTGGATCGGCATCAACGACCCGCTCGGCAAGGATCCCACCGGCGAACCGTTCGATACCAAGGCCCTTCAATTGTTCGACAGCTGGGATGATCCGAATGCGCAGTTCAGCCTGGACGCACGCGGCCGCGCGCGCGCCGCCGTCGCCCGCGGCGAGCAGTTGTTCAACACCTTGCCGATCGATATCAGCGGCGTGGCCGGGCTCAACGACGTGACCGGCCTGCCGGTGATCCACGGCAATTGCACCACCTGTCACAACTCGCCGAACATCGGCAACCACTCGATCGCGCTGCCGATCAACATCGGCCTCACCGACGCCAGTCGGCGCACCCCGGACATGCCGCTGTACACGCTGACCAACGACAGCACCGGCGCCGTCGTGCAGACCACCGACCCCGGCCTGGCCCTGTCGACCGGCAAGTGGGCCGACATCGGCAAGTTCAAGGGCCCGATCCTGCGCGGCCTGGCCGCACGCGCGCCGTACTTCCACAACGGCTCGGCCGCGTCGCTGGGCGACGTGGTGGATTTCTACAACACCCGCTTCAACATCAAGATCAGCGCGCAGCAGAAACGCGATCTGGTGGCGTTTCTGTCGGCGTTGTGAGGCACGCCTGATGACGCAGGTGCGGATGGCGTACCCGCACCGGCGCCACGCGAGTCATCGGGAATGCCCGCTCTTGTTGATGGCCCGAGCGGCGGCGTCCATGCCGCATCCATCGATGATCATGCCACCCGGCATGAAGCCGCCGTTACAGCGCCAGCGCGAACTTGACCATCACCTGGCCCGAGCGGTAGCTGTGGTTGAACTGGTAGTCGTAAGCGCTTTCGAGTGACCAGCGGGTGCTGCTGGCGAGCAGCAGCCCGGCGCCAACGTCCATCAGGTTCCGCCCCGGCTGCACGCCGACGGCGGTGAATGACGGGCCGCCGCTTTCGAAGGATGCGGTGCTGCTGGTGCCTTCGCCGCGGAACGAATGCAGCCAGTCGGCATGCACCTCCGGGCGGATGGTCAGCGGGCCGGCATTGGCCAGGTCACGGGCGAATTTCACGCCGAGGCCGGACTGCAGGAAATCGTCGCTCTGCGCGCCCACATTGAGGTTGATGTCGTTGCCGCCGGCTTCGCTGTAGCCGGGAATCTTCAGACGCGTGTACTGCAGCGTGGCGGTCGGCGTGATGCTGGTGCGCCCGTCGCCCACGTAGAAGTGGTAACCGGTCTCGCCGTACGCGGTGTACTGATGGCCGGCGTAATCGGCGCGCGCCGTCTCGTTGATGCCCGGAAACACCACCTGGCGCGCACTCGAGTAGTCATCCAGCCCATACACCAAAGCGGCGTTGACGAACCACGGGCCCGGCGCATAACCCAGATACGCGGTTGCCTGATAGGAACGGATGTCGCCCCGACTCCGCGCGTCGAGACCGTCCAGCGTGGAGCGCGCGTAGCGGACGCCGACACCGGCGGTGGTCGCCGGACTGAGCGGAACATCCAGACCGAGCATCGCGCCATAGCTGTTGTCGGTATAGCCCTCGTAACCGTTGCTGTTGCGCTGGGTGCCGGCAAAGCCGTAGGTCGCCCCCCACAGCTGCGGCGCGCGCTTGTCGGACTGGCAGGCCGTCGCGTCATCCTGCTGCCGCGGCTTGTTGCGGTCGTCGCCCTGGTCGCTCTGCGCGCACGCCAGCTCGGTGCTCTGCATGTGTTCGGCCCACAGTCCCTGCAGCTGCTGGGTGACCCGGTAACTTGCCTGAGGCGCGCCCAGGCTGGCGGCACCGGGCTGGAGTTGCGCCAGTGCATCGGCGACGGCAGTGGCGTTCGGCAGCAGCGTGATCGCGGTCAGCAGCGGCGTGGTCGCCGCCGTCAGCGGCAGTTGGTCGATGATCGGGGCGATGATCGGGGCGATCGGATTGCCGATCGGGGTCACCACAGTCACCAGCGGAATCTGCGTCGTGATGATCTGCACCAGGCCGTTGGTGGTGGGTGCCGCCGAAAACAGGTAACGCGTGGTGTTGCTGGTCGCGGTCACGGTGCTGCCGCTGGTGCCGCTGGTGGCATCGACGATGTTGAAGATGCTGCCCACCGGAATCGGCCCGGTGACCGTCACGTTGACCTGCAGCGCGTTGCCGATGGTGGCCGCGCCGACCGGCACGATCTTGCCGTAGACGGTGGGGCTGAAGATCGTGGTGTCGATGGTGCCGGCGACCGGGATCGCGAACGCGCCTGCCACATTCAAGGTATTGGTATCGAGCGAGTAGGCGGCGGCATTCGCCTGGCCGGTGATCAGCGCGTTGCCGCCGACCACGTTGATCTGCTTGAGCCCGCTGGCCGCGCCCACGGCGCCGTCCAGGATGCTGTTGGCCCCCAGCGTCAGCGTGCCGGTACCGGCGCCGGCGGTATTGGTGATCGCGGCCTTGACGGTCTGGCCCGCGCCGACATTGATGAAGCCGTCGCCGGCAAAATCCATCGTCGAGCCGGTGTTGCTGGTGAAGCCGCCGTTGAAATTGACCGTGCCGGTGCCGGTCAGCGAGAACGTGGTCGAGTAGACCGCGCCGTTGAAGGTCACCGTGTTGCCGTTGCTGCCGGCGGCGATATTCAGGAAGGTGCTGCCGATCGCGCCGACCGCGCCGGTCACCGTGGAGCTGTTGTTGAACTGGATGCTCGCCGTGTTGGCGGCGTCGGTGGTGATCGCGCCACCGGCGTCATTGCCGGTATTGATGTCCTGGGCGCCGACGGTGAGCAGGCCGGGGCCTTGCGTATCGACGCCGCTGGCCACGCCGACCGGGTTGACCACGCCGGGCAGCACGACGACTTCGCGGGCCACGGTCATCGGCAGCCAGGCCAGCATGGCCGAGCCAAAGAGGGGAATGAGGATTGCTTTTTTCAAGGGGATGTCCTGCGGGGTTGGCGAACGGAGCTCGCGGCTGTGCTTGGCCCACTGGGTCAGCAGGATGCGTAATGCTCGTCAGTCCCCGTTTGGCGGATCACCCCGGAGGTAAACGTGTGGGACCTGGAAACGGAAAAACTTTCCCCGCTGCGACGGGCGAAGTGCCCGCGCAGTTGGTGCTGTGGCCTTGAATGACGACCGACACGCTTGCACCCGGTGTGCGGTCGGCTGTGCGACCGCGAATGCTTGCGTCGGATAAATCGTGCGAAGAGCAGCCGGATCCGTCCCGCTGCCATGGATGCATCATATCGAGCCGATGCTGAAGCGTTGGCATGCACTAGGCACGGGTC
>DAIMGD010000116.1:1716-7547 GCA_036724165.1 Rhodanobacter sp. | reverse complement strand
GTGCCGGCATTCCGGTGCATGAGGCGCGCGGTGCGATGGTGCTGGACATCGGTGGCGGCACCTCCGAAGTGGCGGTGATCTCGCTCAACGGCATCGTCTACTCGCAATCGGTGCGTGTCGGTGGCGACCGTTTCGACGAGGCGATCATCAACTATGTGCGGCGCAATCACGGCACGCTGATCGGCGAATCCACCGCCGAGCGGATCAAGCTGCAGATTGGCTGCGCGTTTCCACAGACGCAGGTCAAGGAGATCGAGATCTCCGGCCGTAATCTGGCCGAAGGCGTGCCGCGCATGTTCACGATCAACTCCAACGAAATTCTCGAAGCGCTGCACGAACCGCTTGCCGGCATCGTGGCCGCGGTCAAGTCGGCGCTGGAGCAGACCCCGCCGGAGTTGTGCTCGGATGTCGCCGAACGTGGCATCGTGCTGACCGGTGGCGGTGCCCTGCTGCGCGACCTGGATCGGCTGATTTCCGAGGAAACCGGCTTGCACGTGCAGGTGGCGGATGATCCGCTGACCTGCGTGGCACGCGGTGGCGGCAAGGCGCTGGAGCTGATCGATCAGCACGGCAGCGACTTCTTCGCACCCGAATAAAGCGCGGCGATGGCGCGCTCGCGCGATGAGTCCTCGCCTCTGTTCGCCGGCAATGCGGCCGGCACGCTGCGGCTGATTTTCTATCTGGCGCTGGCCATGGTGTTGATGGTGCTCGACCAGCGCAATAGCTGGTTGTGGCGCCTGCGCTACACCGCTTCCGTGGTGGTGGAGCCGATTTACCGGCTTGCCGGCTTGCCGGCGGTAGGCGTGCGCACGCTGAGCGTGGCGTTTGCCGATCGCCAGCGACTGACCGTACAGAACCAGCGTCTGCGCGAGGACCTGCTGCTGGCCAATGCCAAGTTGAATCGGATGGCGGCGGTCGCGGTGCAGAACCAGCACCTGAAGGAATTGCTCGACACCCAGCACAGCCTCGAGCTGAACGTGCAACTGGCACACGTGATCGGCGTGGATCTTGGTCTCTACCGTTATCGAATGACCTTGAACGTGGGCGCGCGTGACGGCGTCAAGCCAGGCCAGCCGGTCATCGACGCGCATGGCGTGATGGGGCAGGTGAAGGAGGTGCTGCCAACCACGGCCGTGGTGATGCTGGTGACCGATCCGGCGCATGCCATTCCGGTGGTGATCGAGCGTTCCGGCTTGCGCACGGTGGCCTACGGCTCGCGCGATGGCGAGCAGCTGACTCTGCCGAATCTTCCGTTGGCCGCCGACGTACGCGTCGGCGACCACTTGCTGACATCGGGCTTGGGCGGGCGTTTCCCGCCGGGCTTTCCGGTGGGCGAGATAAAGTCGCTGGCGCCTGCCGCCACCGGCATGTTCAGAGTGGCGCAGGCACAGCCGGCCGCGGACATCGACCGCAGTGAAGACGTGCTGCTGCTGCACGACCAGGCCGAACCGGACGGACCGCCGGCGCCGGTGACGCCGATGGGACCCCCCAGCGATCTGGCGCCGCCGGCCGGCGGCATGCCAGCAGCGGCATCGAGCCCGCTTCATCCACCGGCAGTCAAGTCGACGGCGCCGCCGACGAGTGGCGGGGTGCCACGATGAACCGGCAGCGCCTGACCCTGTGGTGGTTCATCGGCACGCTGGTGTTTGCACTGCTGTCGATGCTGGTGCCGTTGCCGGGCGTGCTTGAGCCGTTCAAGCCGTACTGGCCTGCCCTGATCTTGCTGTACTGGACGCTGGAATCCGAGGATCGGGTCACGCTGGGCCTGGCTTTCGTGATCGGGCTTGGGGCGGATCTGCTCAACGGTGTGGTGCTGGGCGAGCAGGCATTGCGCCTGTGCGCGCTGGTCTTCATCGTGATCCGCTTTCGCTCGCGGCTGCGATTTTTCCCGATGTGGCAGCAGACCCTCGCGGTACTGGCGTTATTGCTCAATGACCGCATCCTGTTGCTGGTCGTGCGCGTGCTCGCCGGTGCGTCGCTGCCGCCAGCCAGCTGGTGGATCTCGCCGTTCGTCGGTGCGGCGCTGTGGCCGTTCCTGTTCCTGCTGCTGGACGATCTGCGCATGCGTCTGCGCCTGCAGTAACCGATGAAACTCCGGCGATCGATCAAGGACAACCGCGGCGAAAGTGCCTTGTTCCGGCGGCGCGCGCTGGCAGGTTTCGTGCTGATCCTGCTGAGTCTGTGCCTGCTGGTCAGCCGCTACGTGCATCTGCAGGTGACCCGGCACGATGAATTTGTCACCCGTTCGACCAACAACAGCGTCAAGCCACGCGCGATTCCACCGGCGCGCGGACTGATCTACGACCGCAATGGCGTATTGCTGGCCGACAATGTGCCGGCGTTCCGGCTCGAAGTCGTGCCCGACAAGGTAAAGGACATGTCCGCCCTGCTGATGCGGTTGGGCCAGGTGGTGCCGTTGGGCCAGGACGACCTGGACGAGTTCAAGAAGGTGCTCGCACAGAGCCGGCATTTCGACAGCGTGCCGCTGAAAATGCGTCTGAGCGAGGACGAGATCGATCGTTTCGCGGTGAACCGCTGGCGCTTCCCGGGCGTGGACGTGGTGCCGTATCTGACCCGGCGCTATCCGCTGGGCGGCTTGCTTGCGCATGTGGTGGGCTATGTCGGCCGCATCGATGCGGATGATCTCGACCGACTCGACCCGAACCTGTATCAAGGCACCAGCCATGTCGGGCGCAGCGGCCTGGAGCGCTCCTACGAGGATGTGCTGCACGGCACGCCAGGCTACGAACTGGTCGAGGTGAATGCCGACGGGCAAACCCAGCGCGTGCTGGAAACCCATGCGCCGATCCCCGGCAGGAACCTGTACCTGAGCATAGATGTGCGCATGCAGAAGGCGACCGAGGCGGCGTTCGCCGGGCGCCCCGGTGCGGCCGTGGCGATCGATCCGCGCAATGGCCAGGTGCTGGCCCTGGTCAGCGTGCCGACGTTCGATCCCAACCTGTTCGTCAACGGCATCAGCAGTGCCGATTACAGTGGGCTGATGACGGCCGAAGACAAGCCGCTGTACAACCGCGCACTGCGCGGCGTGTATCCACCCGGCTCCACGGTCAAACCTTTTCTCGCGCTGGGCGGCCTCGAGTACGGCGTGCGCCGACCTGAGGATACGGTGCTGTCGGTCGGCCAGTTCTGCCTGCCGGGGCAGTCGCGCTGCTACCGCGACGACACCCGCGGCGGCGACGGCACCGTCAACATGGTGCGGGCGATCGAGAAGTCGACCAATACCTATTTCTACAAGCTCGCGCTCGACCTGGGCATCGACCGGCTGAGTGCCTGGATGAGCCGCTTCAGCTTCGGCAGCAAGACCGGCATCGACCTGCTGGGCGAGTCCGAGGGCGTGCTGCCGTCGCGCGAATGGAAGGCCAAACACAGCAAGTTCGGCTGGTTCCCCGGTGAAACGGTGATCGCCGGCATCGGCCAAGGCTACTGGGAGGTCACCCCGCTGCAGCTGGCGCATGCGGTCGCCACGCTGGCCGGGCATGGCGTGCCGTATTCGCCGCGACTGGTCATGGCGACCAAGGCCGGCGTGGATGCGCCGATCCAGCCGCTGCCCAATCCGCCCAGCGGACCATCGCTGATCGACAAGCCGGCCGACTGGAATGTCATCAACGAAGGCATGGAGGCGGTGGTCACTGCCGGTACCGGCAAGGGTCAGTTCACGGGCTTCCCTTACGCGGTGGCCGGCAAGAGCGGCACCGCCGAACGCTTCTCGCGCAAGAGCAACGCCTACGACACCAACAAGAACCTGGCCTATCTGGCCACCCGTCATCGCGCTTGGTTCATGGGCTATACGCCGGCGGAGAATCCGCAGATCGCGGCGGCGGTAGTATTGGAAGCCGGTGCCTGGGGCGGCAAGGATGCGGGGCCGATCGTGCGCGCGATTTTCGATGCGTGGCTGAGCGGGCAGGGTAACGCGGCGCCGGCAGATATCCCGTTGCCGCGGCCGTCCGCGACTTCGCCTGCGCCAGCGGCGAGTGCGCCGGACCAGGTCGAGGATCTGCCGGCACAGTCGTCCAGCAGCGGTACGATGCCATGAGCGAGACGCCGTCATGATCGACAAGCTGGCAGTACGCACGCAGCGTTTTCTGCGCCGCATCCTGACCCGGCCGCGGATCGACCTGCCGTTGGCCGGCGCGCTGATCCTGTTGGCCACGGCCGGATTGTTCACCCTGTACAGCGCGGGTGACGGCAGTTTCGCGCTGGTCGGCGGGCAGGCCGGCCGCTTCGTGCTGGGCGGCGCGTTGCTGCTGCTGATCTCGCGCATTCCGCCGTCGATGCTGCGCAACTGGACACCCTGGCTGTACGCCGGCAGTACCGCGCTGCTGGTGCTGGTGGCGCTGCTGGGCGAGGGACGCGGCGCCAATCGATGGCTCAATCTCGGCGTGATGCGCTTTCAGCCGTCCGAACTGCTCAAGCTGACGATGCCGATGATGGTGGCCTGGTATCTGCATCCGCGCCAGTTGCCGCCGCGGCTGAAGGATATCGTGGTGGTCGGTTTGCTGATCGCGATCCCGGCGGCGCTGATCGCCAAGCAGCCCGACCTTGGCACCGCCGTGCTGGTGGCCGCCGCCGGCGCGTTCGCGCTGTTCCTGTCCGGCATGGCCTGGTGGCGCATCGGCCTGCTGGTCGGGGCGGTCGGCGGCATGATTCCGGTCGGCTGGCATTTCCTGCATCAATACCAGCGTGACCGCGTGCTGACCCTGCTCAATCCGGAGTCCGATCCGCTGGGCAATGGCTGGCACATCATCCAGTCGCAGATCGCGGTGGGCTCGGGCGGCATCTTCGGCAAGGGCTGGCAGCAGAGCACGCAGTCGCGGCTGGATTTCCTGCCCGAGCACACTACCGATTTCATCTTCGCGGTGTTCTCCGAGGAGTTCGGTCTGGTCGGCGTGATCGCCATCCTGGTGCTGTATGCCTTCATCATCGGGCGCTGCCTGTGGATCGCGATGGAAGCGCGTGACACCTATTCGCGCCTGCTCGCCGGTGCGATCGGCATGAGCTTTTTCGTCTACGTGTTCGTCAACGGCGGCATGGTCGCCGGGATGCTGCCGGTGGTCGGCGTGCCGATGCCGATGATCAGCTACGGCGGCACCTCGGCGGTATCGCTGCTGGTCGGTTTCGGCGTGCTGATGTCGATCCACGCCAATCGCAAGATGCACGAATGAATGCCGTGCCACCGACCCGCGCGCTGATTGCCGGCAACCGGTCAGGCTTGCTGCGATGCGCATGTTAGGCTTTCGGCGATACCGCTACTCCGAAAGCGAAGCCCCTACATGACAGCTATCCGCGCATCGCGCCCCGCCTGCTGCACCGCCATGCTGATCCTGCTGCTGACGGGCGCGATGACCCCGGCACTGGCTGCGCTGCATCCGGGCCAGAGCGAGCTGGTGCAGGAGGTCGCGCATGACACCGGCAAGGATCCGGCGGCACTGAATGCGCTGCTGGATGGGGCGCGGATGCAGCAGAGCATTCTCGATGCGATCAGCCGTCCGGCCGAGGCCAAGCCGTGGAAGGATTACCGGCCGATCTTCCTCACCGACAAGCGCATCGACGACGGCATCGCGTTCTATCGTCAGCATCGTGCATTGCTGGAGCAGGTCGGGCGGCAGTACGGCGTGGCGCCGGAATACATCGTCGCGATCATCGGCGTGGAAACCAGTTACGGCCGCAACACCGGCAAGTACAAGGTGCTCGACGCGCTGGTCACGCTGGGCCTGTATTACCCGCCGCGCGCGCCGTTTTTCCGCGAGCAGCTGAAGGAGCTGCTGGAGATGCCGGCCAACCATCTGGCCGGCCCGCTCGACACACTGACC
>DAIMGD010000116.1:0-1706 GCA_036724165.1 Rhodanobacter sp. | reverse complement strand
GTATGCCGGCGCGCAGGGCCTGGGCCAGTTCATGCCGACCAGCATTCGCGACTTTGCCGTGGACGCCGATGGCGATGGCCATATCGACCTGCAGAACTCGTTGCCGGACATCTTCGCCAGCGTGGCGAATTACTTCGCCAAGCACGGCTGGATCAACGGCGGCCCGGTGGCGGCGCCGGCGCAGCCGGATGCCGCCGCCGCGCCGATCACGGTGAAGGACGCCACCCCGCAATGGCCACTCGAACAACTCGAGGCATGGGGTTACGCACCGCTGCAGACCCAGGATCCGGGACAACCGAGCAGCCTGCGCACACTGGACGGCGCGAACGGGCCGGAATACTGGTTCACCTTCCAGAATTTCTACGTGATCACCCGCTATAACCGCAGCCCGCTGTATGCGATGGCGGTTCATCAGCTGGCGCAATCGATCGCCGCCGGCGTGCGTCAGGCGGATGCGACCCGATGAGGCATCCGATCAGCATCGCGTTGTTGCTGATGACCGTGCTGCTGCTGGCGGCCTGTGGCGGCGCGAAGACGCGCCCGGTTAGCGCCACACGTGGCGCCTGGCATGCTCATGCCAGCGCGCCGATTACTTCCAGGGACGGCACCGATCGTTTTCAGGACGATCTCAGCAAATCCCAGGACAGTCGTTATCGCGACGGCAACGACAGCGTGCCCAGTGGCCCGGCACCGGATATCAGCAAGCTGGTCGAGCCGGTGCCGAAGCGCGAGCCACGTTCGCTGTATGGCAACAAGTCGCCCTACAGCGTGCTCGGGCAGACCTATCGCGTGCTGCCCACCGCCCGCGGCTATGACGAGCGCGGCATCGCCTCGTTCTACGGCAACAAGTTCCATGGCTACAAGACATCCAGCCTCGAAAACTACGACATGTATGCGTTCACCGCGGCCAGCAAGACGCTGCCGCTGCCCAGTTACGCGCGGGTGACCAACCTGCAGAATGGCAAGAGCGTGACCGTGCGCATCAACGATCGTGGCCCGTTTCATCAGGACCGGGTGATCGATCTTTCCTACGCGGCCGCGGTGAAAATCGGCATCTGGCCCAAGGGAACCGGCCTGGTCGAGGTGCGCGGCATCGATCCGGGCGAATCGCTGCCGGAACTGCCGCCAGCGGCCGTGGTCACAACCGGCAAGCCGGGAATCTATCTGCAGGTGGGCGCGTTTTCCGATGCCGACAATGCCGAGCGGGTGGCGCAGCGTCTGCGGCAGGCCCACCTCGCGCCAGTGCAGGTGGTCGCGGCTGAAATCAACGGCCACAGCATCAGCCGGGTACGCGTCGGGCCGCTGTCCGATGTGGAAAACGCCGATCAGGTCAGTGCCCGGATCGAAGACATGGGCCTGCCCCGACCGCAGGTCGCGGTAGACTGAGCAGGATTTGCACACCACTTTATTCATGCCGGCGCCCGCGTCGCGTCGGCATTCAAAGACTGGACTGAAGACCAACATGAAATTTTTCCGCCGTGCCCTGATTCCCTTCGCCGCCGTCACCTTGCTGCTCGGTGTGGCGGTTGCCCAGACCCCACCGCGGCCCTCGCCGGTACCGCGCCCGGTGGTGCCCGACGCGCCGGTGCCGCCGCCGCCGGATGTCGATGGCAAGAGCTGGGTGCTGATGGATTACGCCACCGGCCAGATCCTCGCCAGCAAGGAGCCGGACCTGCGCGTGGAGCCGGCCTCGATCACCAAGATCA
>DAIMGD010000115.1:0-7640 GCA_036724165.1 Rhodanobacter sp. | reverse complement strand
AATGGCGGCTTCGTGTTCGCCGGTTATTCACTCGGTGAGCAATCACTGCTGGAACAGTTGGGCGAAGCGCGGGCACGGGCGTTGTTCACGCTCACCACCGAAGCAGTGCAGCGCATTCGCCAGCGCATCGCCGATTACTCGATTGCCTGCGATGCCGTCGACGAGGGCGTGATCTGGGCCAACTGGTTCCGTGATCCGGCCGTGTTGCGCCAGCGCCAGCAGTTGCTGGCCGAACACTACGGTGTGCAGTGGCAATGGCTGGTCCAGGACGAACTGCGTGAACGCGTGCGCAGCGAGCGCTATCACGATGGCCTGTACGAACGCGACGCGCTGCACCTGCATCCGCTCAACTATGCGATCGGCCTGTCTGCGGCGGCAGCCGGGCAGGGCGTGCGCATCCATGAGCACAGCGGGGTGAGCAGTCTGCTTCGCGAGGGTCTGCAGTGGCGCCTGCGTACCGGGCAGGGTGAGTTGCTGGCCGACCAGGTGGTGCTGGCCTGTGGTGGTTATCTGGCCGGTCTGCAAAAGTCGATCGACCGCGCGATCCTGCCGATTGCGACCTATGTGATGGTGACCGAGCCGCTGGGCGAACGACTGGATGATTGCCTGCACACCCGCGCTGCGGTCTACGACAGCCGCTTCGCGTTCGATTACTACCGGGCGCTGCCGGATACGCGGCTGTTGTGGGGTGGCCGCATCTCGGTGCGCAACCGCTCGCCACAGGCGGTGCAGCGGCTGTTGATGAAAGACCTGTTGCGGGTGTTCCCTTCATTGAAAGGCGTGCAGATCGATTACGCCTGGTCGGGCCTGATGAGTTATGCGCGCCACCAGATGCCGCAGATCGGCGGTAACGACAACGGCCTGTGGTGGGCGCAGGCATTCGGTGGGCATGGCCTGGCGCCGACCTGTGCCGCCGGCGAGCTGCTGGCAGCGGCGATCGCCGGCGGCGATGACCGCTGGAAACAGTTCGCGGACTATGGCTTGAGCAGCACGCATCGGCCGCTGGGCTACCTCGGCGCGCAGACGAGTTACTGGTGGCAACAAGGCCACGACTGGTTGAAGACGAGGCTGGAAGGATGAGCGAAAACGGCAGCGAGGATTTCAGCGAGACAAGCTGGGCTGATTTCGAAAAAGTATTGATGGTCGCCGGCACGGTGACGCGGGTGGAGGCGTTCCCCGAAGCACGCAAGCCGGCGTGGAAGGTCTGGGTGGATTTCGGCCCCTACGGCGAGAAGAAGACCAGTGCGCAGATCGCGGCGCTGTATGGCGCCGAGCAGCTCGTCGGCCGCCAGGTCGTCGGCGTGATCAACTTTCCCGAAAAGCAGATCGGCCCGTTCCGCTCGCAGTTCCTGCTCACCGGCTTCCACACTGATGATGGCGTGGTGATCACCGCGATCGAGCGTCCGGTACCGAACGGCACGCGACTGGCCTGAGATGGGCGGCGTGTTGCCTCTGCGACCGGCTCAGCCTGACGCATCCCGACGCCAGCGGCTTCATGGACAAGGTCGCGCTGCGCTACCACGACGGTCGCCCCGATCTGCTGATCGATGTCCATGCCTGCCGGACCTACGCGGCCCGTGCGCGGACCCAGTTCGACGCGCGGCTGACGAAAGAGCGGCAAGACCCCCACTGATCGTGCATTGAGCTCACCGGTTCATCGCATGCGCAACGTGGATCTTGACGAGCAGGGCGAACACCACACATCCCGGAGGCGCGCGTTCAGTGATCCAGCCATATCGCCAGCCCCTGCGCGTTCAACTCGATATCCATGCCGAGCAATTCACGCAACGCCGTGCGGCCCTGGGTCCAGCCGTGCGCCTCGGCGCGCCTGGCGTAGAGGTCGGTGAGTGCCTGCAGCAGCGCCGCGTGGCGATCGGGCTGGCCATCGACCCTGCGCGCCAGCGCGACCATCGCATCGATCTGTTCGTGCAGATCGCCGGCGAGCCGTTCGAGGTCTTCCACGCGGCCGTAATGGGTGAGGTACATCGCCGCGGGCCTCAACGCGAGCAACCGGTCGATCGAAGCGTGCAGGGCCAGTGGATCGAACTGCACCGGCGAGGTGGTGGGCAGGATGAACGGGCCTTTCGCGGTGTCGAATTCGCGATAGGACAGGCCAAACACATCGCCGGTAAAGCACACGTTCGCGTGGGCGTCGTACACAGTCAGGTGATGCCTGGCGTGACCGGGAGTGTCGATGCAGCGCAATGGACGCCCCGCGAGATCCACCACATGGCCATCCGGCGCCTCGACGACACGCCTGGAAGGAATCGGCCGCAACCATCCATACGTTTGCTTCATCACGGCTTCGCCATACACCGCGCTGGCGCCGGCCCACAATGCCGATGGATCGATCATGTGGCGTGCGCCGCGCGGATGCACCAGCAGCGTCGCGTTCGGCAGCTGTGCAATCAGCTCGCCCGCGCCGCCGGCATGATCCAGGTGCACATGAGTGAGCACCAGCCAGTCCACCGCGGCCGGCGTCAGGCCGGCGGCGCCCAGCGCTGCCAGCATGCGTGGCACGGCGAAATGGGTGCCGCAGTCGATGAACGCGGCACGGCCGTTCTCGACGATCAGGTAGGCCGCGTCGAACTGCGGCCGGATGAAGCCGGTGTCGATGGTGTGGATGCCGTGGGTGGGGGCCATGTCTGTCTCGCGAATGAGTCGATCGGACGAGGGTAGCAAGTCATTCCGTGACCGGCACTTGCGCCAACGCGAGAAGCGTCCGGTCGATGGGCAAACTGAGGTAGGCTAGTTGCGTGTGGGGGAAATCAGGGGATCTCTCGATGCGTTGGTTGCTCGGTGTCGCATGCCTCCTTTTGTGGAGTGCCCGGCCTGTCTCGGCGGCGGAGGTTGCTGTTCATTTCGTCGATGGCCACGGCCACGCGGTGAGCGATGCCGTCATCACGTTGGTGCCGGATGCCGCCACGGCCGCGACATTCCCATCGCCTCCCGCCGATCCGGCCGTCACCCACATCATCGACCAGAAGGACGAAACCTTCATTCCTTACGTGCAGGTGTTTCGCCCCGGCGACAAGGTGGTGTTCCGCAACAGCGATACCACGCGCCATCACGTCTATTCGTTCGCGGCGGTCAAGACATTCGAGTTCGTGCTGCGTCCGGGCGAAAGCTCGCCCGTACTCACCCTGGACAAGCCCGGCATCGCCGCGGTCGGCTGCAACATCCACGACCACATGATCGCTTACCTGTTCGTGTCCGCGGCGCCTGCCATTGCGATGTCGAACCATGCCGGTGATGCCACCCTCGGCCATCTTGCTGCCGGCCATTACACGGCGCACGTGTGGCATCCGCAGCTGCATCCGGGGCAGCCAGAGCAGACCCAGGCGGTAACCATTTCGAGCGATGCCGATGCCGTGCATCTTGCCTTAAAGCTCCTGCTGATGCCCGATCCGCGCGAGTTCATGGATCGCGAGCATATGGAGTACTGAGCCAGCCATGCCATCCATGGGCTTCCGCCTCCGTCTTGCGCTGTTCTTCGTCGCCACCCTGGTGACGGTGCAAGTGCTGACGGCGGGTCTTGTCTATGAGGTGACCCGGCGTGCGCTGGTCATGGAGGGCGAGCGCCAGCTGGCTGCCAACGCCGCAGCGTTCATGGCGCAGATGGACGATATCTCGGCGCGGGTCGCCGGCAATGTCAAAGTGCTCTCGCTCGATTACGCATTGCGCTCGGCGATCGCCGAGCGCGATCGCGGCACCGTGCTGTCGGTGCTGCGAAATCACGGGCGACGCGTGGGCGCCTCGCGCATGTTGCTGATCGGTCTGGACGGTACCGTGGAGGCCGATACCGGTGATGCCGGAATCATCCCGAAGCGCTTCCCGTTTCCCGATCTGATCGCCAGTGCCTACGACCGGCGCACCGCTGCGGTGGTGACGCTGGATGGCAAGGCATCCTGGATGGTGGTGGTGCCGATCTATGCGCCGCAACCGGTGGGCCTGGTGGTGGTAAACGTGCCACTGGATGACGTGCTGCTGGCGCATATGCAACATCTTTCCGCGCTGCCGAAGGACATCGAGCTGGCGGCGCAGCTGACGCCCGGACACTGGTCGGTGGTGGCGCGCGGCGACAGACAGAGCGGGATTGTCGACAGTCTCGACAAAGTGCATCGCGAACTGCCATGGAAGCCGCTGCTGACGACGATCGACGGCAGGGAATACATGGTGCTCGCGCAGCGCCTGCAACAGCCCGCGCGCACAACACCCGTGGTAGCCGTGCTCGGCTATTCGCTGGACGATGCGCTGCGGCCATTTCACTCGGTGGTTGTGGCGGGGACGATCCTGCTGGGACTGGGGCTGGGGATCGGTCTGCTCGGCGCATGGCTCACCGCACGCAGCGTGTCGCGTCCGATCGAGGCACTTGCCTCGACCGTGCGGCGCATCGAGGCTGGCGATTATCGCGCGCCACCGATCATGCAGCGGCACGACGAGATCGGCCAGCTGGCCAGTGCCTTCGGCACCATGACCGAGGCGGTGCGCCAGCGCGAGGAGCACATCCGCCACCAGTCGATGCACGACAACGTGACGGATCTGCCGAACCGCGTTGCCGCCGAAACCACCATCGATCAGGCCCTTGGTGCAGGCGACATGAGCGGCAGCGCCATGCTGATGGTCGGCCTGACGCGCGTGTCGGACATCATCAAGACGATGGGGCATGCGCTGTGCGATCGCCTGATGCGCGACGCCAGCGAGCGCATCCAGCGGGTCGCGGCTGGTGCGTACCTGGCGCGCGTCACCGATACCCAGTTCATGCTGTGGTTGCCGAGTGCAGGCAAGCCGGAGGCGGTCGCTGCCGCTCTGCGCCTGCTCGATACGATCAACGAGCCGTATCAGGAAACGGATCTCAGCATCGATCGGCTGCCGTCCATCGGTATCGCGATGTTTCCGGCCGACGGCGCGCAGGCCAGCGTGTTGCTTCGTCACGCGGAAGTGGCGCAATTCGCCGCCAGCGGTTCGGCCAGGGCACTGAGCTTTTACGATGCCAGCACCGATCCCCATCGCCCCGAACGGTTGTCGTTGATGGGCGATCTGCGCGAGGCGCTCGACCGCAACACATTGTCACTGCACTACCAGCCCAAACTCGACCTCGCCAGCCGCCGCATCGACGGTGCCGAGGCGCTGTTGCGCTGGAATCATCCGCGGCTCGGATGGGTGCCGCCGGATGCCTTCATCGGCATGGCGGAGGACACCGGCAACATCCATCGGGTCACCCGCTGGGCGCTGGCAACCGCCCTGGCGCAGGCGCAGCACTGGATCGGCAGCGGCCTGCACCTGCATGTCGCGGTGAACCTGTCCACGCGCGATCTGGAGGACGTGGAGCTGCCTGCCCGGATTCGCGCACTGCTGGCGATCCATGGCGTGCCCGCCGCATGCCTCACGGTCGAGGTGACCGAACGCGCCGTGATCGACGAGCGCGATACGGCCGTCCAGATCCTGCGCCGGATCGCCGACCAGGGCATCGGCATCGCGATCGACGATTTCGGCGTGGGGCAAGCCACCTTCGCCTACCTGCGCCATCTGCCGGTAAGCGAGCTGAAGATCGATCAGATGTTCGTGAAGCACCTGGCCACCGACCAGAACGACCAGATCATCGTGCGCTCCATCGTCGAGCTGAGTCACCGACTGGGCTATAGCGTCACCGCCGAAGGCGTGGAGGATCAGGGCGCACTCGACTACCTGACGTCGATCGGTTGCGATCACGCGCAGGGCTATTTCATCGCGCATCCGCTTGTCGCCGACGACTTCGCGGCGTTCATCGCCACGCAGGGCGAAACCGCACCGGCGGGATCGCCCGGGTGAGGCGCCTTGTGCAGCTGGCTTGCCTGTCGGGACTGGGTCTGCTGCCGGTTATCGTGCCGGCGCAGGATTTCACCTTGCATGCCTACATCGATGCGCGTCTGGTGGCTGCGCCTGACGAAACCAGCTGGACGAATGGCGGCCTGGGCAAGACACGTTTCGGCGGCGGCGATACGACGGTGAAGTTTGGTGGCGCCGCCGTGGCTGGTATCGCCCAGCTCACCCCGGCGCTGCTGGCCTTTGCCGACCTGCAGTTCCAGACCACCGACCGTCCCACGATGGATGTGATCGAGGCCTATCTGCGTTACCGCCCGGTCTCCACGTCGCGCTGGCGCTGGTCAGTGCAGGCGGGGACGTTCGTGCCGCCGGTATCGCTGGAAAACGATGCGATCGGCTGGACCAGTCCGTGGACGCTCACGCCATCGGCGATCAACAGCTGGGTCGGCGAGGAGATCCGTGCCACCGGTGGCGAAGCGCGCCTCGAATGGCGCGGCGATGTCAGTACCTACGAGCTGCGCACGGCGCTGTTCCAGCGCAACGATCCGGCGGGCAAACTGCTGGCGGTGCGCGGCTGGTCGCTCAGCGATCTCACCTATGGCCTGGGCAGCCGCCTGCGCCAACCCGATGCGACGTACGACCAGCCGGCGAACCGTTACGACCCGTTCCAGAAGATCGGCAATCGCTATGGCTGGTATGCGGACCTGAGCTGGCACGCGACCGGCCTGGGCAAGCTGAGCCTGATGCATTTCGACAATCGCGCGGATCCGGCGGCGCACACCGGCGATGGCGACGGCAACGGCGTGTTTGCCTGGCATACCCGTTTCTGGAGCCTGGGCGGCAGCACCGATACCGGCCCGATCACCTGGATTGCGCAGGCGATGGATGGCAGCACGATCATCGAGCCGGTGGACGGGCTGCAGTTCAAGACCCGCTTTCGCTCGGCCTTCCTGCTGGCCGGCTGGAATCGCGGGCGGTGGCGCCCCACGTTGCGCGTCGAGCACTTCAGCACGGATGACCTGCCATCCACGCCGGGCGTCATCCAGGGCGAGCACGGCAACGCCGTGACCGCGGCACTCAACTGGCGACCGCGCAGCTGGCTGCGCTTCACCGCCGAGGTGCTGCGGATCAACAGCGTGCGCACCGAGCGCGTGGATTTGGGACTCGCGCCGGCCTCCGACATCACCCAGGTGCAGCTCGGGGTGCGGCTGATCTACTGACCACCGCACTTGCAGGGTGGTGCCGAACCGCTGGACGCTTCAGGGCGCCGTATCGACCAGCACCAGTTCGGCATCCTCCAGCGCCGTCACACGCAGCACGGCTTCGTCGCGAATCGCGGCGCCGTCGCGTGCATCGAGTTTCACGCCGTTGATGTCGACCGCGCCCCTGGCGGGCACCAGGTAGCCGTAGCGGCCATCCGCCAGCGCATACTCGGTCATCTCGCCGGCCTTGAGGGTGGCGCCGAGCACGCGCGCGTCGGTGCGCAGGGGCAGCGCATCGACGTCCTCCTTGAAGCCGCTGGCGAGCGCCACGAAGCGGCCCGAGCGATCACCCGCCGGGAACGATCTTTCGCCCCACGACGGCGGCTGACCGTGCTGGTCCGGGATGATCCAGATCTGGAAGATGCGGGTGGTGTCGGTTTCCCGGTTGAATTCGCTATGGGTGATGCCACTGCCCGCGCTCATCACCTGCACGTCGCCGGCAACGGTACGGCCCTCGTTGCCCAGACTGTCGCGATGGCTGATCGCGCCTTCACGGACGTAGGTGATGATCTCCATGTCTGCGTGCGGATGCGGTGGAAAGCCGGTCTGCGGCGCGATGGTATCGTCGTTCCA